>CAYQFN010000020.1:0-3174 GCA_964416685.1 uncultured Thermotogae bacterium
CGGCTGATACTCTCTGCACATGTCAGCCAGACAGTCCTGATCGATCAACGCTCGAGTAGATGAGTGGACGTCAGACATGACCGAAACTGATGTGTTAGCACTTGCTGCAGCGGAGGCTGCTGCATTTGCAGCTGTTTGAGCCGATGCGTACGCCTCAGCCGCTGCTGTTGCTGCCGCTGCCGCACGCGCGTGTGCCTCAGCGATCGCAGTCGCAGATGCTTGTACAGCCGCGTACGCCTCTGCCACTGCCTGCGCAGAAGCGAACGCCTGGGCTTCAGCCTCCGCGGCCGCCTTCACTCCTACCGCAACTGATGCTTCAGCGCTAGCGCTTGCTGACGCTGCTGCGAACGCCGCTGCCTGCGCCCTTGCCTGTGCCTCTGCAAATGCACTTGCGCTCACACTGAGCGCCACCTGAGCCCTTGCTGCTGCCTGAGCACATGCCTCTGCCGCAGCATAGGCTGCTGCCTGCGCCTGCGCGGCTGCATGCACACCTACACTTACCGCCGCTTGTGCACTTGCTGCTGCTTGTGCTGCCGCATGTGCAGCCGTTTCAGCCTTCGCTTCGGCACTTGCTGCCGCTTGCACACCGACGCTCACCGCTACTTCAGCCTGTGATTGAGCGGTTGCTGCTGCCTGTGCAGCCGCCGATGCGTCCGCTGCCGCGCTGGCGATACTCTGCATTCCAGTCTGGATCGCAGCCTGGGCCTGCGCGAAGGCCTGTGCAGCCGCAAACGCCGCTGCCTGTGCCTGTGCGCTCGCCGCAACCGCTGATCGTACCTGAGTTAGAACCGCAGATGAGTTCATCGCCTCTGATGCTGCATATGCAGAGGCATACGATGATGAGCCCGCTGCGCCCGCTGAAGAAGCGTCCGCCTGTGCAGCCGCCGTGGCACTGGAAGCTGCGTTTGCTGCTGCTGCAGCCGCTGCTGAGGCATTGGCCGATGCTGTAGCTGCTGCCTGCGCCTGCGCCTGAGCTGTTGCTAATGCTTGCGAAACCGCACTCGCCATTGAAGAAGCAGCAGATTGAGCAGATGCGCTAGCGTTCGCTGCTGCTTGAGCCTGCGCACTAGCACTAGCGCTAGCGTTGGCAATTGCTGAAGCGGTTGCTGTCGCTGCTGCCCTGGCTTCAGCTACCGCCGATGCCGCAGCCTCCGCTTGTGCGTTTGCCTGAGCACTTGCGTTGGCGATCGCACTCGCCGCTGCCGATGCCGCTGCTTGAGCTTGTGCTACAGCGTTCGCCGCTGCCTGGGCTTGCGCCGACGCCGTAGCAGATGCCTTGGCGATCGCACTCGCCGCTGCCTGAGCGCTAGCATGCGCATTGGACTGAGCTTCAGCAATCGCCTCAGCCTGTGCCTCGGCCGCCGATTGCGCTTGTGCTACAGCCGTCGCTGCTGCGTAGGCGGCTGCCTGTGCTTCTGCCTTAGCTCTGGCGATCGCTTTTGCAGTCGCCTCTGCGCGTGAATAGGCGACCGCTGCTGCCTGCGCCTGTGCTTGTGCGCGTGAATAGGCGACAGCAGCAGCAGCAGCACGTGCTTCTGCAGAAGCCTGCGCATGAGCTGCCGCTTCTGCCGCTGCCTGTGCTGCTGCTTGTGCCTCGGCAACAGCTGATGCAGCTGCACTGACCGTTCCCCTGATTTCAGTGGTCACCGTTCCACACAGAACGGGTGTGTTGATTGTGTCTGAAAGGTCCCGTGTGATCTGTTGTGCCTTGGAGACCGACGTTGCCGTGGCGCTTGCCTGCGCTTGCGCTCGAGAATACGCCCTTGCACATGCCTGTGCCTGAGCATTTGCCTCGGCAGCCGCACCCGCAACACCTTCCACTGCAACCTTGGCATCGGCATAGGCTCCTGCTGCTGCCTCCACCTGCGCTGAGGCAGTCGCTTCTGCTTGGGCGATCACGCGCGCGATGTCGGATACGTATGCCTGTACCTTCACCGCTGCTGCCGCACATGCCTTCGCTGATGCGTTCGCTGAAGCCAAGGCCTCGGCGAGTGCATCAGCAGATTCATCGGCCATCACACCCGCGCTTGCCTGCGCTGTCGCACACGCATCCACCCACGCCTTTGCCGCTGCTTGAGCGGTCGCTGCTGCGCTAGCCACGTCCTCGATCATCGCTTTAACACTGGCTGCAGCCGTTGTGCACGCACTTGCCGAGGCATTCGCCTCATCTTGTGCTGCAGATGCTGCTTCCACCACCTGCGAGATCATCGCATCCGCCTTCGCCGCAGCGGCACTGCACGCATTCGCCGAGGCGGAAGCTGCTACTTGAGCTGACGCGATTGCTCCAAATTGATCGGAACACGCCGAACACGGATCCTTTACCTGTGTCAATAGAGCGGCGATTGCGTCTGCTGACGCCTGTGCTTGTGACGCAGCCTGCGCGGCCGATGATGCTGACGCCTGGGCAAGTGCCACAATGTCAGGAAGAATCGGCGATGTTTCAGTATTCTCCTGTGCCAACCCACCTGACACTATTGCAACGACAAGCCCCAGCAAGATCAATAGAATCTTGAGTTTCTTCTTCACGGAAACCTCCTTGAATTACCTAAACGTAATGCCGGTGTCACCACTACGTCACCGGCAGGCGTCCACTACGGACACTTTGGAGTGCAGCACGGCCACCAGAACGGCCAGCTGCACGGTGTTATCTCCTTTTGTAAAACGAGAGACGTTCGGCAATAGCAATTCGTGACAATAGTCGCCTTCTCCTGACATGTGTTACAGGGCCAACCCCAGCCCCACGTGCAGCTATTGCACGGATCGTACAGCCTAATAAACCGCGTTAGCGTGCCGACCGATGTGTCCACGTAGAGCGTGTAGGTCCCAGCGGCAACCGGCGCCCCATTGGCATCCACCTGAGTCCAGATTCCCTGCCATGATGAAGAGGGGACCGGCGCATCGTGCACGACGGTGTAGATAGTCTGTCCGGAGGAGTTGGCGATGTGCCATCCGAGAATCTGCGACTGGCTACATGTGTTGCACTGGCAACACGACCACCAGCCGCCACCGGAATCCTCCACCTTAAACGCGACTGTCTGTCCCAGCTTGTACTGTCCTGTCCATGTTGTATACACAGATCCAGCCTGCACTGCTATGGCCGATAGGACCAACACAGCAACCAGTACAACAGCAACCCTTCCAAACGAATGTTTCATAGCACTCGCCTCCTTTATA
>CAYQFN010000020.1:3274-16876 GCA_964416685.1 uncultured Thermotogae bacterium
CAGTACAACAGCAACCCTTCCAAACGAATGTTTCATAGCACTCGCCTCCTTTATAGACAATGTACACCCAACAGGGGGGTAAGTGTCAAGCGCTGAGTGAGGAAATGGCATTCCGGACACAGATCCGAGTCCTGAGCGTTCTGGAAACGCGCGTATGCTGTATTCTTCAGAATCTCTTTTCGCATGCCTGCATGAGCTGTATCACAGCTTCGAAGAGCCCTATGTTGAGGGTGAAGTCGACGAAATGACGATCCCGGGCGGACTGCTCGCGGTAGCACACGTTGAGATCAACGAAGACCAGCACGTCGAAGCCTGGGCCAAATTCATGGGTGAGTGGTTCCCCGAGAACGGCTATCGGCCGGGCGATCGGATGTGCTACGAGCCTTAATAACCGATCCTGAGCAGCATCCAGAAGGGAACACCTTGTCGATATCTGCGAGCCGGTATGGCAGTTATGGTCGTAGGGCTGCCACTTCCCATTGCTCCAACGTCCACTGCAGGCAGTCACCGTCTTCTTCTCGGGAAGAGGAGCGTTGAGGCTGCTAGCGGCAGACCGGAGATCCTTTGAGGACCACAAGAAGATCCTTGACGCTCCCAGGGTTGGCTCCCGTCCCTACTGCCCCCAGTGCGGCAAAGGCGCACGCGTACGCGAGGCGCATGTGGTCCGATGCGT
The DNA here is from genome assembly GCA_964416685.1 of uncultured Thermotogae bacterium. Lineage (GTDB taxonomy): Bacteria > Bipolaricaulota > Bipolaricaulia > UBA7950 > UBA9294 > M55B144. Next base: position 3,948 of record CAYQFN010000020.1, read on the forward strand.
TGTCGATACTGCGGGAGGCAAGACTGGCGCGTGCCTCATCGAGGGCTTTGTTCAAGAGAAATGAGATGTTCTTCGCCGCGTACGCAAGCCTGTCCTGAGAAAGACGGGGATAAGCAGCGTACGGGATGTTCTCCAGCGCGTCTCCCAGCTGCCGTGCCCCCTCGATCAGGCCAGGATCGCCCACAGAGATGCCCCACGCTTTTATTGTCTCAGCCAGATCTGCGGGCACGGCGAGGGGTAAATAGTCCTTGCCGTGCGATCCCTCAAGGAGGTTCACGATGTATTGGGCATAGACCCGTTGATCACTGCGGATTGGGGAAAGGATAGCATAGGTGGCAAGTGGTCGCACCAGGCGTAGCTGCCCGGACATGTGACACAGGATTGTGATCACTGCCTCGTACTCCGCATCATCCCTCGGCGGAGTCGGCTCCTGAGCACTTCCCCACAAGCATATACCAGCCAGGAAGGCTATGATAAGCCCAACAACCGCATATCCCGGTTTCTTCTCACACATATTGCACCTCCATGCATAATTACTGTGTACTGCACCGTACACGTCGATCGATCAAGATACAATCAACGAACGGTTAAATCACCTTCAACTGGCGGATAGTTAAGTTTGTAGCCGAACCCGGGAACGTTCACGATGAGCATTGCCCCCGATGCGCTTGCCTCCTCAAGCCGGCGGCGCAGCAGGTAGATATATTGCTTCACATCCTTGGAGTCAGCGTAGTTCGATTCGGCCCACACCACTTGCAGTATCTCTGATTCTGAGAACACACGTCCGGCATCGCTTGCCAGAAGCAATAGGAGAGAGTATTGCTTGGGTGTCAACCGTACGCTCGTCCCATCGAGTGAGACCTGCTTAGAAGCCTCATCTATTAACAACCCCCCAATCTGGAGTACGTGGTTACCCTGCGGCGCCTCTGAGACAATTGCTCGACTTACGCCTTCACCTCGAACACGCAGCAGCAGTAACCATAGAAGGCCGAGTAGAACACCATCAAAGACAACACCAATACCAGAGTAGATAAGCGCAATTCTGTACACACGTGCATTGATCGAGCTGGCATCGATCCCCATGCGAACGTAACCACAGGTTGTCCGTTCCTGCGCGTTGCGCGAAGCCTGCGGTACGACGATGTCAACATACTCCCTTCCATCATTGAGCCTGTGTCGAGCAAGGATGAACGAAGTGACGCCGTCCAAGAGGAGAGGGAGGTCAAGCGAACTGGCGGCCTGCGCACGATCGTCAACGAGTATCAAACCGTCAGAGACAACCTGAACGTAGAGAACGCTCCCCAGCAAGAGGAAGCTGGCGGCTGTCCTCATCATCTCTTCATCACCGGACTCCATCCAGGTAAAGGCCGAGTCGGCGAATGCTGCCACATAGGCGGCGCTACGCTCATCAAACGCCTCGGTGAGGACCCCCGGTAGGTGTGCACAACAAGGAGAATGGTGATCACAGTCACCGTAACCACCAGCACGGACACAAGAACCATCAACCTACTCATCGTCCAAAAGCCTTGCTTATTCAGACCAAGACAGTAGGTTGTTTGTCGCTTCAAGGCAAGAGGATCAACGCCAATTGATACGAATTTGACCCGCCCGCCGTTCGTTCGTAACCACCCTTCACCTACGCTTCCTGCTGTCGCGACGAGGCGGCTCGATTCGTGAGATTCGTGAATCAAGGGGCCACAATAATCACAGAAGAAAGGAGATGCATGATGCAGGAAACAGGACACAAGCTACTGTACTAGAACAGGTTAATCACGCTCACACTCGTCGCCCTGATGATGGCTGCAGTGCTCCTTCCATCGTATGTAGAGTTCGCGCAGGTGGATCCGCCAGCGACAGTGCGGGGCAAGGGTACAGACCGCATTGCTGCGCGGTTGAGCACTATCCTGGATAACGTCGATCAGGCGCTGGAGCGGTTGCCAGGAGATAAGCTTCCCGCGCTGAAGGATCAGCTCGGCGAGATCAGCGCGCTCTTGGACGATCTCGTCTCCACCCTTCAGAATTCTCCGGATGCTGGTAGCGATGGATCTACCACCAAAGAGCAGGTTGTCAAGCTCGACTTGATGCTCCATCGCTTGGTAATCATCCTGGAGCGGATCGCAGGGAGCGATGTGCCAACCTCGACTCCAGCTCAGGGCAAACTGCACGCTACGATCTCAGATCTACGCGAGTGGATCAACGGCTACATGGAAGGAGCAACTGCTGACACGGGACCGCTCGAGGCGGGGCGCTACGAAGAGATGGCGAGGATCCTCCTAAGCGATGTAGGAAAGCACGTCGGCAAGATCGCGGCGCAAGCAAAGCCGAAGGCAGCGGAGGCGTCTCCCCTCGATGCGGTGATCAAGCACATCAAAGTGCAGCTTCGTGTGCTCGATCGCTTTATGCTGCGCAACTTTCCGATATCAAGGGGTGTGCCACGTCTGCCATGATGCGCTCTTGCTGCATGTACTTCACAGTGTGCCCAAGGGATCGCTTGGGTACACTTTCTTTTCCGTTACCGGTGCCTCAAATATGGACAGCTTCGGCGTCCTGAAGAGGTTTACAAGGAGTGGTTCTAGAGAGTGCCGGTGCAGGATTTGGCATGTATGAGTCTTCCAACCGAGCCTAATCGATCCTCTCCGCGCCACGGAACTGGCTCGTGTACAAGCGGTAGTAGAAACCCTTCTTTGCGATCAGCTCGTCGTGATTGCCGCGTTCCACGATGCGCCCGTCATCGATCACGAGGACCTGATCAGCGTTTCGGATAGTGCTCAGCCGATGGGCGATGACGAAGCTCGTGCGCCCCTGCATCAGCTTGAGGAGAGCGCTCTGGATGCTCACCTCGGTGCGGGTATCGACGCTGCTCGTCGCCTCATCGAGGATGAGGATTCTGGGGTTTGCGAGGACCGCGCGCGCGATGGCGATCAGCTGGCGCTGCCCTTCTGAGAGGTTCCCGCCGCGCTCGGAAAGGGTGGTCTTGTACCCCTTAGGAAGCCGGCGGATGAACTGGTCGGCGTTGGCGAGTGTCGCTGCAGCGATCACCTCTTCGTCGCTGGCGTCGAGCCTGCCGTAGCGAATATTCTCCATCACCGATTCCGAGAAGAGGACCGTTGTCTGCAGCACGATTCCCAACTGCCTGCGCAGGCTGTCCCTCTTCACCCTGCGGATGTCCACGCCATCGACGCTGATCGTCCCACTGTCAATATCGTAGAAGCGCGTGAGAATGTTGACGATCGTCGTCTTTCCAGCGCCAGTCGGCCCGACGAGCGCGATCGTCTGTCCCGGCTTTGCGACGAGGGATATGTCCTTCAGGACGGGCACATCAGGCACGTAGGAGAAGCTGACGTGGTCGAAAGCCACCTCACCTGTGATCTGCGCAAGCTCGGTTGCGTCAGGTGCATCGCTGATCTCGGGCACGGTATCGATGATCTCGAAGATGCGTTCCGCCCCGGCAAGTGCCGCCTGGATCTGGTTGTACAGATTTGCCAGCTGCCGCAGGGGCTGCGCGAAACGCCGCGAGTACATGATAAACGCGGCGATGACGCCCACGCTTGCCATCCCGTGCAGGGTCATCCATCCACCGAGGCCGGCCACCACAGCGATGTTGGCGTTTGAGAGGATCCCGAGGAGCGGCGGCATCAGCATCGCGTACGTTTGCGCTCTTATCCCCATCTGGCGAACGGCCTCGTTTGCCACCTCAAATTGATCGAGCGTCGTCTGCTGCTGCCCGAAGGCGATGATCACCCGCTGCGCGCTGTACATCTCCACCAACTGCCCATTCAGTTGGCCGATCTTCGCCTGTAAGCGGCGATACCATCTCCGCGTGCGTTTGGCAACAACAGCGACCAGCGCAAACATCAGTGGAAAGACGAGCATCGATCCCAAAGCGAGATAGGGGCTAAGAGCGAACATCATCGCCAGGATCCCAACTAGGGTAAGAACCCCGGTGAACAGTTGCGTGACGTTCTGCGATAACACCCGGCTGATGTTGTCCATGTCGTTCGTCAGCCGGCTCATTAGGTCTCCGTGCGAATGACTGTCGAAGAAGCTGAGGCTGAGCTTCTGCAAGTGAGAGAACAGGTGTGCTCGCAGCTCACGCATCGCTCGTTGTGACACCCTGGCCATGAGCACGTTCTGTCCGATCTGACTCAGCCATGCGCCAAGATAGACACCAAGCATCAACAAGCTTATGCGCAGTAGCTCATGCAGGTCCGCTCCCTTGATTGCCTTGTCGACCGCCAGACCCATCAGGAATGGGCCAAACAGGGCGAGGATGGTACTCACCGCAGCAAGGAGGAGGATGATCACAAGGAGCCACTTCTGCGAGCGCAGATAGTGCAATAGCCTACGAATAGCCCCCTTCGGATCACGCGCCTTCTCTATCTTCGCGCTCCTTCCATGACCACCGGGGCCGGGCATTCCCGATCCATGGCCAGCGGGCATCTGTGCTGCACTCTGCTTAGGCATGCGCTGCACCTCCATCTCCCAGTTGCGATCGGTAGATTTCTTGATAGATAGGAGACGTTGCTAAGAGATCTGCGTGCGTGCCAATCGCTGCTACTTCTCCCCGATCGAGGACGATGATCTTATCGGCCAGCAAGACGGTGCTGATTCGCTGCGCGACAATGAGCCGCGTCGTGTTGTGCTGCGATTGCGCAATCAGGCTATCAAGTGCATCCTGCAGCAGCGCCTCGGTCTCAACATCCACTGCGCTCGTCGAGTCGTCCAGAATGAGGATCTTCGGGCGTACGAGAAGAGCACGCGCAATGGCGATCCGCTGCTTCTCGCCCCCAGAGAGGGTTACACCGCGTTCCCCAACGCGAGTATCGTAGCCTTCGGGGAATGCCGTGATGAACGCATGTGCCTGTGCGGCCATGGCAGCGGCGATAATCTCCTCCTCGCTTGCCTGCGGGCGACCATAACGGATGTTGTCGCGGATCGTCCCTCCGAAGAGGATCGCCTCTTGCAGGGCCAACCCAATGTGCGTTCTGAGGGAATGAAGTTTTATGTCCCGCACATCGACCCCATCAATAGTCACCCTGCCAGCGCTCACGTCGTAGAACCTGGGGATGAGGTGAATCAGCGATGACTTCCCCGCTCCGGTTGCTCCGAGAATGGCCAACGTTTCCCCGGGCTCGGCAACGAGATTGATCCCTTTTAAGACCGGGTCATTCCCGTCTCGCGAATAGCTGAACGAGACATTCTCAAACTCGACACGTCCCTCCACATCCTCAAGAGATCGAGCGTCCTTCTTCTCTTTCACATCGGCCTCGGCGTCGAGGACTTCAAGGATCCTAGCCGAGGAGGCGTCGGCTGCCGCTAGAGGACCGATCATCCCCGCCAGCATGAGAATCGGGAACAGGGCAAAATTCATGTAGTTGACCGAGGCGATAAGCTCCCCCACAGTCAACGTCCCATTGATGACCGATGTACCACCTAACCAGATCGCGGCAACGACTCCCAGGTTGACAATGAGAAGCATGGTTGGAGTAAGAAGCGCCATCAGCTCCATTACGCTGATGTTCTCTACCATTAATTCAGTATTCGCTTCATTGAAGCGCTCATTTTCATGCCCAACGCGCACGAACGCCTTGATCAAACGCACTCCCGCAAGGTTCTCTTGCAATACCCCGTTCAGCCGGTCAAGTGCCCTTTGCACTGAAAGGAAGAGTGGCTGTGCCTTGTGCATGAAGAGCAAGATGATTACAACAATGAACGGGAGGAAACACGCCATCACAATTGAGAGTTGCCGGCTCGTGAGAACAAGCATAACGATGCTCCCGGCAATCCATGTTGGACCACGCGTCAGGAGCCGAAGCGACATCGCGACGATCGACTGCACCATATTCACGTCGCTTGTCGTGCGCACGAGGAGCTTGCCCGTGCGCAGTCGATCGAGGTTTCCAAACGAGAACGTCTGCACCTTGCGCACGACGCTGCTCCGCACGTCTGCAGCAAAGTTCTGAGCGACGCGCACGGCAAGAATTGTGTTCCCAATGGAGAATAGTGCGCTCAGAAACGCGACGCCAACCATGACTAGCGCTGTAGTAGCTATTACATGCATGTTCTGCGCGGCAATCCCGCGATCAATGATCCGCTGCGTGAGACGGGGGATGAGAAGGTCAGCGGCGACCATCCCCAAAAGAAGGATGAGGGCAATGATCGCTTGAACGCGGTACGGCTTCACAAAGCCGAACATCCGGCGCAACGATCTCATACTCGCACTCCTCCGGATGTCCTATTCATGAGGTGCATTATCCTCCTGTACGTCAAAGTCCAGATTGGCACTTATCTTCAGAAGGTATTCGCGCATAGTCTGGCGCTCTTCGCTCGAAAAACCGCGGAGCATCTGTTCCTCCAGCCTGTGCCAGTTTTTCTCAACATTCTCTTGCAGTGATCTCCCTCTGTCGGTCAAGAATACGCGCGTCACGCGCTGATCACGTTTGTCGGAGCGACGCTCGATCAAACCGATCCTCTCCATACGCTGGAGAGCAATGGTGACCGTCGCCGGCGCGACATGCAGCCTGTGGGCAAGCTCGGATTGCGTAACCCCATCCTCTCGCCACAACTGACGAAGCGCGATCCCTTGTCCGCAGTGAATGCCGATTTCACTCATCAAGACGCGCGAGCGATCACGCGACAGTTTGCAGATGAGCATCAACAGGTAACGAATCGACTCGTGCTCACGTTCATCGTTCATATCTCATCCTCTCGTTCGCGGTGGATATTTAGGCTCCTAACCTTTAGCTAGCTAAAGAATACACTCCTTATCATCCCTTTTCAAGCCCCCAGGCCGTTGTTGGCGCATCGAAGCGCTAAGGAAACTTGATTCCATATCCCGCATTTGCTACTCTGAATCCAATGAAAAAGTCCCGTAATCTAGATCAAGTAGATCAACGCACGCGACAGGCTGTTGCCCTCTACTGGAGAACGCGATCAGTGCAGCGCCAGAAAAAAGCAGAGAACGGCCGGGCTGATCGGCCTGCGCAGCGCAGTCACAGGTGGCGCACAGATGGATGGGTTCATCGAACTGTTCACTGACTTGATCGCCGGTGCCGGTATCCCCAGGAAGTACATATTCCGGAAGAAAGCTCTGCAATTGCCGGGATTCTTTCGGCCAACAAAGGAATGGGATCTGCTAGTAGTCAAAGACAATACCCTCATCGCTGCAATTGAAGCAAAGTCGCAGGTTGGCCCGTCCTTCGGTAACAACTTCAACAACCGGACTGAAGAAGCAATGGGGAGCGCACTAGACCTGTGGACAGCCTATCGCGAGGGAGCCCTCCTTGCCAGTCCTCAGCCGTTTCTCGGCTACTTCTTCATGCTCGAAGACTGCGCAGCATCAAAGAAGCCGGTCAAGGTACGCGAGCCGCACTTCAAGGTATTCCCAGAATTCGTTGGAGCATCATACACGAAACGCTACGAGATCTTTTGCCGAAAGCTGATCCTCGAACGTCACTACACCTCCGCGGCATTCATCACATCCGATAGAGTTCGTGGAGAAAATGGGGATTACGCGACTCCTGCCGATGATTTATCGTTGCATAGATTTGCCAAGGTTCTCGCCTCTCACGTTTCCAGTTTTGAAAGCTCCTCATGACCGCCACAGTGCACAGACTCATCAACGGAGATGCACGAGATCTCTCTTTTCTCCCAGACGAATCAGTTCATCTTGTGCTCACGTCTCCTCCATATTGGAACCTGAAACGATACAACGAAAACCCCAACCAAATTGGACATATCGATGATTATGAAACGTTCTTGTTCGAACTTAAGAAGGTTTGGGAGCATGCATATCGAGTCCTAGTACCCGGAGGACGTCTGGTCTGCGTTGTGGGAGATGTATGCGTGTCACGACGCAACTTCGGGCGGCACTTGGTCTTTCCCCTGCACTCAGATATCAGCGTGATCTGCCGACATATCGGATTCGACAACCTAAACCCAATAATCTGGCACAAGATAGCTAACGCATCGTATGAGGTGTCAAACGGATCGAAGTTCCTCGGGAAACCCTACGAACCGAACGCCATCATCAAGAATGATATAGAGTTCATCCTGATGCAAAGAAAGCCAGGCGGCTACCGAAAACCAACGGAGGAGCAACGCCGTCAAAGCATGATTGACAAGAAGGATTTCAATCGTTGGTTTCGACAGATCTGGAACATCCCCGGAGCATCGACAAGGAAACATCCGGCGCCTTTTCCTCTGGAACTAGCAACTCGCCTGGTGCGCATGTTCTCCTTCGTTGGTGATACCGTACTTGATCCGTTCTGCGGTTCCGGAACAACAATGGTCGCTGCCTTCAAGAACAACCGCAACAGCATCGGTGTTGAGATCGACCCGGAGTACTGTCGGATGGCTGCTCGTTACCTAAAAACAGAGAGCGGTGATCTGTTCTCTGACGCAAAGCTGATCTTTGAAAAGGCGACTACTGGAAGAGAAGCAACTATTGTCAGGGAAGATCCCGAGCTCTACAAAGTGCAGCCAGCTCGAAAGCCCGTAGAGTGAGCCTGCCATGTCCTGCGTCGGGTCCACACGAATGTTGACAGCACAGATAGCTTAGAGGTAGGATCGAATACGTAATCAACAGAGGCCATGTGAACGCCAGGCTCAACAGTAAGTAGGGATCAGGGAACTGAATTGGAGCGTGCTTATGGATCCATGCTTTCAGAACCTATTTGTGACGCACGAGGGGCAGAAGCCCCTCCGATACATCGGGAGCATGGAGGGAAACCGCTGGTCAGATGGGCAGCTTGTAGGGGAAGACGACATTCCCTGTGCAGACGTGCAAAACGGCATTCCCTCATTTGTGCGTCCGAGAGATGACGGCTGGGGTACGGATGCACAGGTAGAGTCATTGCTCGCCAAGCATGGAGTAAGGCGTGAAAGGCTCATTGCGGAGAATTGGGAAGCCAGTCTGCACGATTGGACCCCATCAAGCGATCGATACGCGTGGATCCAAAGAATTGTTACACAAGGAGGGCTCATGCTTGAGATAGCGTGCGGTCCTGGTGGCGGATTCAGCCCGTTGATCCTCGATCTCAATCCGGATGCACGGCTGCTCGTGAACGATATTGGCTGGTGGATCTTAGTCGAGTGGAAGAAGTTCAGTGACTGGAAGCATTTGTGGAGTCATGCCAGCTTTGCACAGTTCGATGTGACAAGGTGCCCACTTCGCTCCGATAGCTTCGATTGTGTGGATAGCGCTGGTGGCTTCTCGAATATTGAGGGAACCGATCGTGCTCTAACTGAGATCTATCGAATTCTTAGGCCGGACGGCAGGTTGTTCATGTCAGACGCTGATGTGGACCCTTCTTCCTTCCAACAACTGCCTGACGCAGAGCAGGAAGCTTGGCTGATACGCTTTCCGCAACAAGGCAAGGGCTACGAGCAAATACTTATTAAGACGGGCTTTGAGATCCTGCAGTTGGAGGAGACGGCTAAGACGCTTTTGCGACCTCAGGAAAGTGCGTTAGCAGAAATGGGGACGAAATACGGTACACCAATCTACTTAAGACAGTACCGTATTGAAGCGAGAAAGCCTCTGTAGCCAAGTGAGCACTTCTTGCTTGCACACAGATTTTTCCGTCAGCTTCGGGCTAATGATTGTGGCTAATCGGTGGTGCATCTGTTAGGCGCCAACTTGTCTTTAGCAAATATCTGCCTATAATGGAATTGCCGCCTGCTCGGCAGGCGAGTCCAATGCAAAAGGGGGTGATCGCGTGACAAACAATCAGTTGTTGTCGGCGGCATCCCCGGATTTAGCTCGGTAGGCTAGGGCAACCGGGGATAGCCGTCGACACAAGAAGCATGTCAATGTTCGTGACGTCGACCCACAGAGTAGTTCTAGGTGCTCTTGGGTGATGTTTTGTTGCTCTACACCTGCTTTGTGCCGCACCGGCAAAGAAGCCGTACATTTAGTTTGCTTTTCCCAGTACCTTCAACTTGTCCCGCGTTGTTTTGAGGATGTCTAGTACTTGCTCTTCCTGTTTGTTCGTAAGGTCATGCAGCGACCACAGTGCGTCGTGGACCTCCATGAACAGGGAAGCAACCTCACCGAGGTCCTTCCGCTCCGTCTTCCACTGGTCGAGCCGTTTGACGATCTGCTCCAAATCGCCCCGTCCAAACACCTTAGCGAAGACGAGCATCGAGTTACGCATGTTATCGAACAGCTCTTGTTTGACGTCTGTCGCTTCTGCGTAGGCTGCTCTTCCTTTGGGCGTGATCGAACAGCGCTTGCCGCCGCCAGGCTCCTCCGTTTCGGTGATCAATCCCTGCTGCTTCATCGCATCGAGAAGGGGATACAGTGATCCTGTAGATGGCTTCCAGAAGCCGGTCTCTTCTTTGATGCGCTTCATCAAGCCATAGCCGGTGAATTCCTCAGTGAGGAGAAGCTTCAATATGTAAAACTTTAAGTGTCCTCGTCTGATTCCTTCCATCTCAGCACCTCCTCAATCTGGGATCACGAAACCCGCTTCCGGGACGGTTTGGTTGTACTCGTAGTCAACGACCCGGATCTCGATTGTCAACTTGTCGCCATCGTAGATATCGATCGCGATCGGGACCAAGCTATCCGCGTCGCACCACACAATCTGTCTTCCATCCTCGCCGATAAGCGTCACTTTGTAGGCATCGTAGGAGACGCTTTTGCCGTCGTGCTCAAAGATGTATGCCTGTGGACCATCGACGGGCGAGATCGTGTAGTCCTGCGAGAACTCGCTCAGGCTCCGGTTGACGAAGTAGTAGAGAAAGCCCATCTCCTTACCTTCGTCTCCGCCATCTCCACTCACCGTCCTGTGCAGGGATCGGTGCAGTGCTGGCATGTACGTGTACAACTGATCCCCATTTATGATCAGTAGCTGCCCGACAAGCGCCTTTGGTGCTGTGTACTCGATCCGCATCTTCGTGGGCGGAACGTAGGTGAACTGAAACTCGATCGTCGATGCCTTTTTACCGCTATGCTGGGTCATCATGATCGTAGCGCTGAACGTCTGTAGCGCGTTCGAGGCATCGAGGATCTTCTGGAACGACACCACATCGTCGGCAAGCACAACCACACCTAGCACCATCGCCGCCAGCAAGGCGCAAAGTATCACTCTTTTCATCATTCACCCACTCCTTGTTCTTCGTGTCATAAGTAGTAGTAGTCCCGCGAACGCCCCCACCACGAGCGTCCAGAACCCGAACCGGTAGATGCGGTGGTAGGCCCCCAAGATGTTGTCGAGGGCGAACAGGGACGAGAAATCTGTGCGGGAGAGGATGAACCCGGCGATCGTCGGGCCGATGATCCCTCCCGTCGTGCGCGACAGGCTGACGATCCCCGAGGAGACGCCCTCGTGCCCACTCCCCCCTCGCGCATCCCGATCACGTTGATCGGCGTCATCAGGCTCCCCAGTCCAACTCCAGCGACCGCGCTTCCAAGGTAATAGGCCACGCCCGGGCTCGAGATGGCAGTAATCAAGTAGAACGCGAGTGCCGTTGCGACAAGCGAGAACAGAAGTGCCCTCTCCGGGCCGAACTTGTCACTCATCGCCCCGGTGAGGCCCGCGGAGATGATCATCATTAGAGCCATCACGTCCATCGAATACGATGCCTGTGCCACCGTGTAGCCAAGCAGGATTTGCGCAAAGCCGGGGAGGAACGTCTGGAAGATGAACATCCCGATCCCACCGAGGATTGCCGTGATGATCACCAGGAAGAACGCGCTATTACGAAACAAACGCAGATCGATCGCCGGATGCTGCGTGCGCCTTTCGACAACGAAAAACACAACTGCAGAAAAGACAAGGACAACGAAGTAAGGAAGGACAGCACTTGAGAGGAACGCTCCAGCGGACAGCCCCCTGAACATGAGCATGAAAGAAGCGATCGCCACCCCGAACGACACAATCCCACCAAGATCGAGGCTCATCCTCTTACGCACACGCAGCGTTTCAGGTATGAGGAAGGAGATGGCAAAACCGATCAGGGACAGGCCGAAGGTGACGAAGAAGACCGCACGCCATCCCCACAGGCCGTAGATCCCTCCGCCCAGGTTGATCGCTGCGACAACGCCGATCCCGAAAGCGGCGCTGATCCCTCCCATCACCAGTCCCTTCCGCTCCCCAAACCGCTCGTAGGCGATCGTCTGAGCGATCGGAAGCGCCCCGCTCGCTCCCAGCCCCTGCAAGAATCTCCCGGCAAGGACCCAGCCGAAGCTCGGCGCGAGAGCGCTCAGCAGCAGTCCGCCGGCAAACAAGGCAAGCGATGTGACATAAACCGGACGCCGCCCAATGGAATCGCTCAATCGCCCGATTATGGCCATTCCCATGCTGTAGCTGAGCATAAACATGGTGATGATCCAGATCCCGTAACCCGGATCGACTCCGAAGATTCCATCCATGTTGCTGATGAACGGGACGACGATCGTGATCCCCATCGCCGTCAGGAAATTCGTGGCAATGAGCGCAAACAGCGTTCTCTTTTCGTGCATCAATCCCTCCGTTTTATATCGGCGAAGATATATCGACGCCGATCTATCAACTTGCCATGCGCGTTTGTCAAATGAGAAGAAACACTCACCACGAAGGACTCGAAGAGCACGAAGAAGCTACATAGATCTCCCTTGATCAGGCACTACAGCTGGTTCTTCTGCATGCTACGCGGTCTGCGTTCTTCTCACGCTCGTTCGCTTCGCTCACTCAAGCCCGCGAAGAACGCAAAGACAAACACACCTTTTGATGTGTTTTCTTGCTTTATGTTTCTCTTGGCGTTCTTAGCGATCTTGGCGTGGGAAGAGCGTTTCCCTCTTCTCGCCTTCGTGCTCTTCGTGTCCTTCGTTGTGAAAAAAGCCTGCGTCTGTTCACACGCTTCTGTCACACCACAGACTTGACTAATCCAGTTTGGCAGGCTATTCTTTATTGGAATAATCCTTTAAGGAGTGAGCGTGGCGA
>CAYQFN010000021.1:0-16687 GCA_964416685.1 uncultured Thermotogae bacterium
GATGATGAGAATGTGAGATCATGCGTGGCCTTCTGTTGGTGATACGTCGCGCTCCCCGTCATCTTCCAGTCGTTAGGGAGGGTTGCAGTGTGGGTGAGGGATAAGTCAAGTTTGCTATCGCCCACCTTGGCTGGGAAGTAGTACCCATTGATGGATCCCTGCTGCCCGGCAAACGCGTAGCGCAGGACTGCTCCCAGGCCGACCTCCTGAAAGCGACTGAAATAGTCGAATAAGAGAGCACCGTAATTGTCTTTGTTCAGATAGAAAGGGATGTTCCACTTGAAGAACCAGCCATGTAGACCACTGTTGCCGATCGCCGGAAAGAGGGGGCTATCAAGGGTTTCCTTGAGCGGTTGTACGTAGACAGGGAGCCAGAACACGCGCGTCCCGAACGATCGCACGGTGAGGTTGAACGCGACGATCAATTGGTCCGGATAAAGGATGAGTCTCCCTGTTTCAATGGAGTAGGGCTGCGCACGCATCGCACCTCCACAGCAGTCACAGGTGGTGAGGGTGGCGTCAGTTATCTCGATAAGAGACAGGCTTCCATCTTCGTTGTACGAGATCGCCCCCTCGTCTCCGCCATAAACGAGGGTGTGCGTCTCCCCGTTAGAGTTAACAAAGCTGCTCCTGCCGCTGAACACACTTGCCGTTGCCTGTTGTGTGGTCAAGGAGTTGTCTGCAAACGATAGAATAGTATCCATCCTCTCACCGGAGAGGGTAAAGTCATCCTCGACTGTTAGGTGGACATTGCCCGATGCTTGCAAGCGCCATTCGTTGTCGCCTCGTTCATCGACGAGGGCCGTATCTGCAGTAAGTACAGTCTTCTCGTAGGACAGGCGCACATTCCCCTGCGCCTTCACATGGCGGTGATCGGAAGAAATGGTCAGGGCATCGCAGCTGATGTTGAGCGGTGCCGGCTCGCTTACTGTCTGGGGTATCGGGTCGATCTGCCCGGCGAAAATGGGGACGTTGTCCGCGTAGGCAATGCCCACAGACGCGATCAGGATGAGGAAGAATGGGATCATCCTGCGTATGTGCTTCCACATAGCGGGGCGATGAAAGCGGTCAAGCTGGAGGAATAAGGCTATGCCGATCGCGCCGAACAGGATGTCGGGAAACCAGGCTCCCAGTGGCGGAGAGATGATTCCCCTCCGTCCCAGTGTTTGCGTCCACAACATGATACCTTGGAACAACCCAACGAGGACGAAGCTGATCACTACCCCCACCGCGCGGCTCCGCCAGCCAAAGATAAGGCTCGCTGCCCCGCCGAATAGGACGAAGACAAGGGTAGCAACGGGCATCGCCACCTTGAGATTGCACTCCACGATGAGGTCGTCCACCGCCGCGCCGCTCTTGCGCAGGAGGGCGATCTGCTCACGCAGTTCGCCGATTCCCATCTCAGACGGGGTGCGCGATCCGAAGAGCAAATCGGGCCCGATCTGTCCAGCCGCAATCTCAAGCGTTGAGAAGTTCCCTGTGTAGGTGAGCGTTCCGTCGTGATCGTAGCCGTACACCTTTCCCCGATCGAGCACCCACGAGTTACCCTTCCAGAGTCCGCTCTCGGCGGTGAGAATCGTCACTGCGGACTTCGCCTGCGGAAAGAGCTTCCCCGTGACATCGTACACGAGAACCTCGTTTAGGACCTTCGTCTTCTCGTCATAGCTTCGTACATAGAAGAACTCTCCCTCTTGCCCCTTAAAGAACGTATTTGCCCGCACGTGTGGCACTCCACCCCGAAAGATGATCCCCCGCAGTGTCTGCTGGTACAGGTGTTCCGATGAGGGGACGGCCCAGTTGTACAGCGCAAAATCCACCCCCGCGATAAGGGTGGCTGCGATGAGGATCGGGAGAAGGATCCGTCGCAGTGAGATCCCAGCAGCTTGGAAAGCGATCACTTCCCTATCGTGCACCAGCCGTCCCAACCCGAGGAAGGTGGCGAACAGGCTGCTCATCGGAAGGGCGAGGACGAGCAGGCTGGGGAGCTTCAACACCACCAGATGAATGAGAGCAGCGATCCCCACCCCACGATCGACCATCAGATCTGAGAGAGACAAGATCAAGTTCAGAAGGATGAACAACAGTAGGCCGCTCAGTGAGACAAGAAACGGACCCACCATCTCGGAAAGGATGTATCGGTCACTACGATGGATGATCATTGTCACGTGCATGATACGCAAAATGCCCTCCATTGCCCAACGCAGATGGGGCAGAGCACTCACTCGATTATCCATCGCCGTTGATCCCTCCCGAGCGATGAGGTATATTGAGACGATCCCGATGAACAAACGCCTGTATGTAGAGACCTGGGGATGCCAGATGAATATTCATCAATCGGAGGGGATTGTTGGCGTCCTTGAACGTAGTGGATTTACCCTCACCGAGTCGCTTGCCGAGGCGGACGTGGCCATCTTCAACACCTGCATGGTCAGGCAGAAGGCAGAGGAGAAGGTATACGGTCGCATCGGCGCTGTCGTTGAAGAAAAGCGCAAGCGCGACGTCCTCCTCGGCGTTGGTGGGTGTCTGGCACAGGTGCGAGGGGAAGATCTGCTGAAGCGGTTTAGAGCGATCGACTTCATCTTCGGATCGAACGACCTGGCCTCCCTTCCGGAGATCGTGAAGCAAGCGGCGGATAGGCGAAATGAGCGGATCGCGCATCTGGTTCCACCGATCGGCATCGACGAGGTGCCATACGCGAGACAGAGCCCGGTTACGGCGATGATCACAATTACGCAGGGCTGTTCAAACTTCTGTTCGTACTGCATTGTTCCCCGCGCGCGTGGACCCCTGCGAAGCCGCGATCCACACGAGATCCTGCGCGAGGCGGAGCAAGTCACGCAAGCTGGTTATCCTGAGATCCTGCTCCTGGGACAGAATGTGGATTCGTACGGGACCGACCGATCCCAATACGGAAGTTTCGCTGAACTGCTAGGGCGAATAGCGGACATCGGTACGCCGCGCATCCGCTTCACCAGCTCACACCCTAAGGACATGACGACGCAAGTAGTGGAGCAGATAGCGGCGCATGACAACATTTGCAACCATATTCATCTTGCTTGTCAATCGGGGAGCGATCGTATCCTGCGAGAGATGAACCGTGGCTACACGCGCCAGGGGTTCCTCTCTATTCTGGAGAGCACTCGCAGGCTGATTCCCGATATCAATATCACGACCGATCTGATCGTCGGCTATCCGGGAGAGACAGAGGATGACTTCGCGGAGAGCCTTGAGCTCATCAGGCAGGCGCGGTTTGGGTCGATCTTCGTCGCTATGTACTCCCCGCGCCCCGGGACGAGAAGCGCCCTTGTCGCTGATGATGTCCCACAACAGGTGAAGAACGAGCGCTTGCACGAGGTCCTTGATCTGCAGCGCGCAATCACTCTTTCGCAAAATCGCAGCCGAATCGGGGTACAATTAGAGGTCCTCATAGAAGGGAAGACGCATGATGGGAGGGCCTATGGGCGCACGGATGATCACCGTACGGTAGTGATCGCGGGCGAAGGGGCTATTGGAGAATTCGTGACGGTGTTTATCGAGGATGCAACCACAGCCGCACTGGTTGGAAAGCGGGTGAATTCTATGGTGTCACAAGGAGCGCAATGATACTCACAGTTACACCCAATCCAGCGGTCGACAAGGTCTATTGGGTCGACCAGCTGAAGATGGCGAAGGAAACGCAGGATGAATTTCTGACGCGGGCGAGGAAGAGCGACACGTCGGCCGGAGGGAAGGGAGTCAACATCAGCATCTTCCTCTCTCGCCTAGGAGTGGAGAACGTGGCGATGGGTTTTGTCGGCGGACATGTGGGCCATGTCGTCGTGCGCGATCTGCGCGATGAAGGGGTGACGACGAACTTCGTGTGGGTAAACGGAGAAACGCGGACCAATGTGATAGTGCTCGAGCGGGGACACGAATACGTCCCGATAATGATCAATGAACCCGGTCCGGCCATCAGTACGGAAGAAGTCGCCCGCTTCCTCCGTCGCTATAAGCGGATGCTCAACCGTGCTACCTGGGTCATCCTCGCGGGGAGCCTCCCGCCCGGAGTCGACGGGGACATGTACCGCGTCCTGGCGAGCATGGCAAAAGAGGCCGGGGCGAGGGTGGTAATCAGCGCGGAGAGAGACGCGTTGGCGCGCGGGCTCCTCGCTGCGCCGTACATCGTTAAGCCAGATATCCGCGTAACACCGGTCGTCGATAACCACCCCATTCGCACACGCAGCGAGATCATCGATGCTGGGAAGAAGATCGTTGCCAATGGTACGGGCATCGTCATCGTCTCCCACGAAGTAACGGGCGACATTGCGATTACAGCAGATGGGGTGTGGGAGATACACGCCCCCACAAGGACGACCGAGTTCAAGAATTTCGTCGGTGCTGATGACGTGTTGCTAGGTGGAATCGTGCACATGCTCAATAAGGGTGAACGCCTGGAGGATGCGCTGCGCTTTGGCATGGCGGCAGGGATGATAAGCGCGGAGAGCGAAGCGAAGATCTGCTCGGACATCGATCAGATCGAGAAGAACATGGAGACAATCTCCATCAACAAGCTATAACAGGAGGCTCCCGTAATGAAGGTTCGCGACATCATGACCAAGGACCTGACATCGTGTGAGAAGGACGTATCGATACGCGAATTGATCTTCATCCTCGATAGCGCTGGTGTTCCCAATATGCCGATCGTTGATGAAGAGGACAAGGTTATCGGCTTCATATCGGAGAAGGATATCATCAGGGCGTGCCTCCCCGGGTACTTCGACATGCTTCACACCGCCTCGTTCATCCCCGATATGAACCAGATCTCCAAGAGACTTGAGCAGATCTCGGGTGACCCCGTGGAAAAATACATGCAACGCGACATGATCGTCGTAAGCGAGGATGATGACGACCTGCAAGCGGCCGAGGTCATCATCCGCAAGAACATCAAGAACCTGCCCGTCATCGACAATAATGGACGGCTGGCCGGGCAGGTAAAGAGGATTGACCTCCTCCGACATCTCCTCTGAAGAGATGGCGCTTCCGTGGAAGGGTATTGGGCTAGAGAGGGTGCTGGCTGTTGCCGATGGAAGGACATCACTATTTGTACGAGGGCGCCTCTCGGAGTCTAAAGGGGAACCAGCCCGAGATGTTGTGCGCGTTGCTTATACGGGCGACGAAGAGACGGTGGACTTGCGCCTGTTGGCGCGCACCCTCCACCCCACGCTCCCTGGGCATACACTTGCCAACCTCTGCTCGCACTACGGGATAGCGGAGGGGAGTGATCCAGAGACCATCTTCTCTCTGTTCATGCTGTTGATCGAGGGGTTCTTGAAGCTATCGCCGGAGCTGCTGACACTCCTTGCTCAGATTCTCTCTCCCCCCAACAGCGACCTTATCCGTCGCATGATCGGATTCGCGCGACCGCAGGAAGAGGCAACGACAAGTGAACCTGTTCCTCCGACATCACCGCCTCAGCTCTCTCTCGATGAGATGTTGGCACCCGAGGGTCCGCTAGCACGAGACCTTCCTGGGTTCGAGGTGCGCTCGGGGCAGGCTGACATGTCAGAACGCGTATTGAACGTGTTGGAACACGGTGGGACAACGGTGGTCGAGGCGGGTCCAGGCACGGGAAAGACATTTGCCTACCTCATCCCCGCCCTCATCCACCTGCGCGACCACGACGGAGCACGCGTTGTCGTTTCCACACGCACAAAACAGCTCCAGGAGCAGGTATTTCACAAGGACCTTCCTTTCCTGTCCCAACACATCCTACCATCCGTGCAGGTCTCGCTCCTCAAGGGGAGAAGCAACTACATCTGCCTCCGTCGCTGGCAGATCGTCCTGGCGGAGCTCATCGGTGGACTGGAACGGGATCTTCTCGCGTGCCTTGCCCCGGTTGCCCGTTGGCTGTTTGCAACACAGACCGGGGATATCGAAGAGAACACCGCCTTCCTCAGCGACCGGCAAGCGAAGGTGCTGTGGCGGCGCATGTACGACGATCCTCATCGCTGCCTGGGTCAGTCATGCCCGTTCTACGACGATTGCTTCTCAGTCGCTGCGCGCAGGCGAGCGAGGAGGGCTGATCTCGTCGTGGTGAATCACTCCCTGCTCCTGGCAGACCAGCAGAGTGACCAGGGGATACTGGGTGACTATCAATGCCTGATTGTCGATGAGGCACACGCCATGGAGACCGCCGCGCGGCAGGCATTCACGACAACCCTCTCCGTGCACAGCGTAGATTCACTACTCCGCGCGATCGAGCACCCACTGGGCAGAGGGAGCGGGGGATGGCTCGCTCGCCTGCCATTTGCGCGAACCGACACCAGAATCGGGAAGGCGCACGATCTCCTGAACACGATACACGCTGCCAACTCGCGCCTCTTCTCCTCGATTGCGCACGCTCTCCCTCCCGGCCGCGGCCGCTCGCCCGCGCTCTCTGCGTTTGAGGATCAGATGGCTGAAATCGTGCGTGAACTGGGCACGCTCACGAGATCCATCGAGAGCCTTGCTGATGCGGCCAAGACTCCAGAGATCGAACACGAGGCGAACGGGCTGATCGACGAGGCGGAGGAGATCATGGCTACGTGTCACAAGCTCTTTTCCCCGCCCGATGAGAACAGCGTTCATTGGTACGAGTTCATCAATGATGAGCCGTATCTTCACATGTCGCCGCTCTCGGTAGCTCCGTTGTTGGAGAAGTCGCTCTATCCGCGCATAGAGTCGCTTGTCCTTACCTCGGCCACCCTGTCACAAGGGGGCGATTTCAACTACCTCGAGGAGGCCCTCGGCCTTTCAGAGGCTCCCGGCGAGGAAGAACAGGCGCTCGTTGCGGGTCCCTTCTCCTATGAGGATGAGATGAAGCTCTTGATCCCGGAATTCCTCCCGCCGGTGACATCGACAGACAACGCCTACGTCGATGCGCTCGCCGATTGCATCCAGAGAATCGTGAGCGAGATCGGTCGCAAGACCCTCATCCTGTTCACGTCGTACAAACTCCTGCGTACAATCCACGACAAGCTCGATAAGCGCGTACTGGTTCTCGCCCAAGGGATCGATGGGCCGAGGAGCAAGCTCATCGAGCGGTTCAAGGAAAGCGTCGGATCGGCGGTGTTACTAGGAACCGACAGCTTTTGGGAAGGAGTAGATTTACCGGGAGACGCGCTGGAGATCCTCATTATCACGCGCCTTCCTTTCCCCGTCCCCACCGACCCGGTCTTCTCGGCGTTAGCCGATAGGATGACGGAACTCGGCAAGGATCCCTTCTCCGACCTATCGATCCCGCGTGCGATCCTCAAGCTGCGACAAGGGGTGGGACGCCTGATCCGGACTACAACCGACCACGGCGTCGTCATCATCACTGACCAGCGGATCATTCGTAAGAGCTATGGAAGGCTGTTCACTGCTGCCCTCCCTGTAACGGCAGAGAGGGTTACCAGCCTGGAAGACCTTCTCTTCCAGGTGAAGACATGGCTTCATACTGTGAGTTAGCCCTTCCTCTGCCACCCTGTCCATGCCTTGTGTCGAAAATTGACTTTCTTCGGGCAAGAGAGTAAAATGCTAGTATCAAATAGGGCTGTATCCACCATTCATCCACGCGAGCCACGAACATATGAAAGTTTCCGCAGTAGTGCCTGCATATAACGAAGCCTCTCGAATCGGAGCCGTACTAAAGCCGCTTGTCGGCTGCTCCGCTATCGATGAGGTGATCGTCGTCGATGATGGGTCAGACGATGGAACGGCGGAGATGGCCCGTCAGTACGCGGTCGATGTTGTCAGACTGGAGACAAATTACGGTAAGGCAAAGGCACTCGACGAAGGGGTCATGCGTGCCCGCAACGACGTTCTCCTATTCCTCGACGCGGATCTCGTTGGGCTGACGGAAGCCCATGTCGAGAAGTTGGTTCGTATCTACGAGGATAGCGGTGTCGACATGCTAGTCGGTGTCTTCGCCAACGGCCGAAGGAGGACAGATTTTGCGCAGAAGTTAAACCCGTATGCCTCTGGGCAGCGCATGTTGACAAAGAAGCTATGGCTGCGGGCGAAGGCAAACGTGCACGAGATGAACTACGGGATCGAATTTGCTCTGTCCAAGCTTGCGGTGAAAGAAGGGTGGAGCAAGGAAAAGGTGAAACTAGAGGGAGTGACTCACGTTCTCAAGGAAGAGAAACGTGGTTTCTCAAATGGCGTCCTTGAACGATTTAAAATGTACGGGAACATGATAAAGTGGTTATTTAAGAAGATCTGAGATGATGAAGATAGCGATCGGTTGTGACCATACAGGAGTAGGTTTGAAACGTGCCCTGCTCGATTCGGTCCTCGCAGAGCATGAGGTTGTGGACATGGGGACGAATTCCACGCAGTCCGTGGATTATCCCGACATAGCAAAGCTTGTGGCGCACGCTGTCGCAGACGGTGAGGTTGAATGTGGCATCCTCATTTGCGGTACCGGAATTGGGATGGCAATGGCCGCGGGCAAGGTGAAGGGAATACGGGCTGCACGCTGCAGCGAACCGTATTCGGCCGAGATGAGCCGAAGGCACAACGATGCCAACGTGCTCTGCTTCGGCGCACGCGTGATTGGAAGGGGTATGGCGGAAAAGATCGTCGAGAAGTGGCTCTCGACTCCGTTTGACGGCGGCCGCCACGCCCGGCGGGTTGGAAAGATCGAGTAAACACACTCAAATGAAATCGCATGAAGGGCCTGTTGATCGGATGAAATAAGTCTCACACTTATCGATGGGTTACAGCTCAGTAGGTTACAACCCATAGATTCGACTCGAGGAGTCTGACTGCCTGATGCTAATCCAATGGATCATCTTCCTCCTCTGCTCGCTTGCGATTGTCCTTGCTGGTTTGAGGCTGGCGAAGTTCGGGGATGCAATCGGCAAGCGCAGCGGGATCGGCCAAGGATGGATCGGCCTGCTCTTTCTCGCTACGATCACGTCCATTCCCGAGCTGACGACGACGGTGACAGGGGCAGCGATCGATGTGCCCAACATCGCGATCGGGAATGCGCTGGGGAGTAATCTGTTCAACGTGGCGATCATCGCCGTTGTCGACATCATGCTCCTTGGGCGGGGGACGTTCTTGCGGAAGGTGAAGTCCTATCATATCGTCAGTGGTGGAGCTGCCATTCTGCTGACCACACTCGTGATCTTCGGGATCGCCGTCTTCCCACACGCGCAGATCCTTGGAATCAGCCCGTTCAGTCTGGCGATTCTCGTGCTGTACGTCTTTTCTGTCTTCCTCCTCTTCCGTGTCGAGAAGAAGGAGGGAGCCGTGGAAGAGAGTGACGAGGCGACGCTCCCGCTCCGTCGTGCGATCGTTGGATTCGCCGCATCGGCAGCGGTGATAATCGTTGCCGGTATCTTCCTCATTCACGCGAGCAAGACTATCGCCAGCGGTTCAGCCCTATCGGGGTCATTTATGGGAGCGATCCTGGTGGCAATCGTGACGTCGCTTCCGGAGTTGGCGACGTCGATTGGAGCGCTTCGTATTGGGGCATATGACATGATTCTGGGCAACCTGTTCGGGTCGAACATGTTCAACATCCTGACAATCTTCTTCGCCGATGTGGCGTACCGTCGAGGGTCGTTGTTCGCGAGCCTGGGGAGCCAGGCATCCGACCAATTGATGATCGCGCTCCTAGGAATAGTGATCATAACGGTTGCCATCATTGGAATTGCGTACCGTTCGAAAAGACAGATACTGGGGATGGGGGTAGATGCTATGTTTATACTGGTTATTTATCTGATAAGCATATCCTTAATGATTCTCCACGGCATAGAGTTCTAAGGTGGTGTAAAAGATGGAACTGAGCGAATTACGTGTACAACGTATGGACGAACTGCAAGAGCTGGCGAAGACATTCAAGGTAAGGAATGCCATGCAGCTTGGAAAGGAAGACCTACAGAGGGCGATCATGGTGCAACTGGCAAAGCAAGGGAAGCTCACGTTCGATGGAGGAATACTCGAGATCCTTCCGGATGGATATGGCTTTCTGCGTGACGGCAACTGCCTGCCGGAGCGAAACGATACCTATGTCTCCCCCTCGCAGATCAAGCGCTTCGGGCTGCGTGATGGCGATACGATCACCGGTGTGATAAGAGCCCCGAAGAATGATGAGCGCTACTTTGCTCTTGTCAAGGTGGAAGCGGTCAATGGCGCTCCTCCGGAGGAGTCGCGCCGTCGCCCTAACTTCCGCGAGCTGACGCCGCTTCATCCCTCCGAGCTGTTGAAACTGGAACATGATCCGATGGACGTCTCCACGCGCATCATCGACATGTTCTGCCCAATCGGAAAGGGACAACGTGGGTTGATCGTATCCCCCCCAAAGGCCGGAAAGACGACCCTGTTAAAGGAGATCGCGCGCGGCATCAACGCCAATCACCCCGACGTGAAGCTGTTCGTTCTCCTGGTCGATGAGCGCCCGGAGGAGGTAACTGATTTTAGGCGCTCGATCGGCGCCGGCGAGGTTATCGCCGCCACATTCGACCAAGAACCGCGACATCACACGCGCATCGCCGAACTAGTGACCAACCGCGCCAAGAGGCTGGTGGAGATGGGACGCGACGTAGTCATCCTCATGGACTCGATCACCCGGCTGGCGCGCGCCTACAACCTCTCCGTCCCCTCGTCCGGGAAGCTCCTCTCTGGAGGAATGGACCCAACTGCACTGTATAAGCCGAAGGAATTCTTCGGCGCGGCGCGCAATATCGAGGAAGGCGGAAGCCTGACGATCATCGCCACCGCGCTTGTTGACACGGGGAGCAAGCTCGACCAGGTCGTTTTTGAAGAGTTTAAGGGAACGGGAAACATGGAGCTGATCCTCGATCGCAATCTGTCGAACAAGCGGATCTATCCGGCGATCGACGTTGAACAGAGTGGAACACGCAAGGAGGAGCTCCTCATTCCAGCAAAGGTATTGAATCGCGTGTGGATTCTGCGTAAGATGATGAGCGACCTAAACGATACACAGAAGGCACTGGAGTTTGTAAAGAGTAAGATGGAGGCGACGAAGGATAACGAGCAATTCCTCGAGTTGATGAGCAGTGACTAACAAGAAACCGATTCGTAAAGATCGTGTACTATTGGCGCTCCTCATTCTCGTTGCCATTATTCTCATCCCGGTTCTTCTCCACTCGGGAAGGACGAAGCCAAGCAGTCAACCAGCAGTCTCTACGACACAACCAGGTGAGACCGCGCCTGGCCCGATCGACGTGCTCCCGTTGACGCAGCCGCCGGCGCAGGGTGAGGAGACGACGACTACGCCTGCGACCAGCTCTCCAGACGGTTCGCCAAGCACCGGTGGAACGGTGGAGACTCCGGTCGGCGAGAATACTTCCCCCAATTCGGGGATTCTCACGCACGTCGTGGCGAGGGGAGAGACGCTGGGCCAGATTGCTTCTCAGATGGGCGTCACTCTCGAACAAATTATGGCGGACAACAACCTCGTTTCCGCAAGCGAGATCACGGTAGGGGAGACCCTGTATGCGTCATCTGAAGGGCTAGTGCACGTGATCAAGAGCGGGCAAACACTGACCGATATCTCCGCTACCTATGGTGTAGCGATCGACAGGATCGCGCAGGCCAACGGCATCAGTGACCCCGGGCGAATCTTTGCCGGGGAGCGGATCATCATCCCCGGGGCGACCACCAACCTGTGGCAGGCGGTCGTTCGCCTCTCGCACGGGCAGCAAGTGAGATTCATCTGGCCGTTGGAGGGAGAGATCACCTCTCCGTTCGGCTGGCGCGTCCATCCCGTCCTCGGAATGCGACATCATCACAACGGGATCGACATTGATGTTCCTGTTGGAACCATGGTGCGTGCTGCAGCGCCGGGGAAGGTACACTTGATTCAGGATGATCCTGAAGGATACGGAACGGTGATCGTTCTCGAACATACTGACGGTTACCTCACGCTCTACGGCCACCTATCGACCGTTCTCGTCACCAAGGGGCAGTATGTCGAGGCCGGGCAACCGATCGCCGAGTCGGGGAACACAGGCCTTTCTACCGGCCCCCATCTGCACTTCGAGATACGAAACGGAGAATTCCCCGTCGACCCGCAGCGCTACCTCCCTAGCTAATGGAGCACTTTGTTATCCGGGGCAATCGCCCACTTTCAGGAGTAGTTCCTATCTCTGGCGCGAAGAACGCCGCGCTCCCGGCGTGTGTTGCCTCCCTGTTGACCGACGAACAGGTGGTAATCGATCACGTGCCACACCTGCGCGATGTCTCCACGATCCTCTCCACCATCTCTTCACTCGGGAAACGGGTTGTGCGTGACGAGGACAGTGTGTCGATCGCGGGAGGGAAGAACCTTCACACTGAGGCACAGGCAGGATTTGTTGAGCAGATGCGCGCCTCCTTCCTCGTCCTCGGTCCGCTCGTTGCTCGTCTTGGTCGTGCTGTTGTCCCTCTCCCTGGTGGATGTAGGATCGGCGCGCGGCCGGTTGACCTTCACCTCAACGGTCTGCGCAAGCTTGGAGCGCAGGTGATGGAACGGGAAGGCGCAGTCACCGTGATCGCCAGACGCTTGCGCGGAGCGAGGATTACGCTCCCCTTTCCCTCGGTGGGCGCGACAGAACAGATCGCAATGAGTGCCACACTCGCCGCAGGCGAGACTGTGATCGAAAACGCCGCGTGGGAGCCGGAGGTCATGGACCTAGTGTGCCTACTTCGAAGAATGGGCTCAGAGATCGAATACCGGGACGGCTCGCTCTATATCCAAGGCATGCCTGATCTTCATGGTGCACGGCACGCCGTAATCCCCGATCGGATGGAGGCGGGGACGTATCTCATAGCTTCCGCGATCACGGGTGGTGCGGTTACAGTGCAGCGAGTGATACCCGAGCACCTGCGCGCGCTCCTTGCGCTCCTTGCGCAGGTCGGTTGTGATATCGACGAGACCGATGATGCGATCACGCTTGCAATGAACGGACGCCCCCGGCCGATCAGCACGGCTACCGCTCCCTATCCGGGGTTTCCAACGGACTTGCAACCTCCACTTGTCGCGTTGTTGAGCCTGGCTAGGGGAGAGAGTATCGTGGAAGAGCGGATCTTCGAGAATAGGTTCACTTACACATGCGCCCTGTGCGCGATGGGGGCGAGGATAGACGTGAACGGGCGTAGGGCAGTGATTGCCGGAGTGAATGAACTGCACGCAACCGCGGCGAGTGCGCCCGACATTCGTGCCGGCGCAGCGCTCGTCTTGGCCGGTCTGGCCGCGAAGGGCGAGAGCACAATCGACAACCTGGAGCAGATCGATCGCGGGTACGAGCGCATGGCGGAGAAGCTTCGGAGCGTTGGAGGAGCAATTGAACGGGTCAAATAACAGGTCTCTTCCCCCCGAGGATCGACTCAGTGAGGATCACCTTGGCGAGCGAGCTCGCATCTATGGAAGCGAGAAAGCGGTCCTTGTCGCGGTACAGACACCGGGCAGCAGCGTCGAGGACTCACTACTTGAGCTTAATGCACTCGCCTCGACAGCGGGAATTCCAACGCTCCTTGAGGTAGTGCAGAATCGCACGCGTCCCGATTCACGCTACTTCATCGGCAAGGGAAAGGTGAACGAAGTGAAGGCGGCGGCGCACGAGCTGGGTGCGGACGTGGTCATCTTCGACAACGACCTCTCCCCCGCTCAGGCGCGAAACCTTGAAGAGAGGATCAAGACAAAAGTAATCGATCGATCGCAGCTGATCATGGACATCTTCGCCCAGCGAGCGGCAACGAAGGAGGCAAAGCTGCAGGTGGAGCTTGCGCAGCTTCGCTACCTCCTCCCGCGGCTGCGCGGTTGGGGGAGCGCCCTCTCCCGGCTCGGTGGAGGGATCGGGACGAGGGGGCCGGGTGAAACGCAGCTCGAACTCGATCGCAACAAGATCAAGCGACGCATCCACACACTCGAACGCCGCCTGAAGAAGGCCCATGCTGAACGGGCGCTGCGCAGCAACAAGCGTCGGGCCGGGCCGCTTCCACTCGTTGCCCTCATTGGGTACACCAACAGCGGAAAGTCGACGCTTCTAAACAGGCTTTGCTCATCGGATGTGCTCGTTGAGGATAAGCTATTCGCGACCCTGACAACGACCGTCAGACGCGGGCAGATTGCGCCCGGTCGGTGGGCGCTGTTCGTCGACACCGTCGGCTTCATCCGTAACCTTCCACACCATCTCATCCCCGCCTTCGCGGCCACGCTGGAGACGGTGCACGATGCGGATCTCATACTTCACGTCGTCGATGCCTCCCACCCGGGTTGTAGCGAGGACTATCAGAGCGTCATCGCCACCCTCGATCGCGAGGTGTTCACAGGAGGCGATCGGCGTCCACCGGTCATCGATGTCCTGAACAAGATCGACCTCGCCTCTCAGGAGGAGATAGACACGCAAGCCTTTCATAAGCCCGTCTTCATTTCGGCGAGGAGAGGGACAAACATGGCTGATCTCCTCGTGCGCATGCAGGAGATCCTCTCGCAGGGAAAGAGTGAGGTTTCCCTGATCCTGCCCTACAGCATGATGCAGGAACTACACCTTCTTGCGCGACGGGAACGGGTGACTATCTGTTCCTACACGAGTGAGGGAATAGAGATTACAGCCACCCTATCCAAGGAGGATCTGATGCGTCTTATGCACGAGGGTGGCCGGATCAATCCTCCTATCGTCGTGACGTAGGAAGGGGATTGATTTCCGCGAGCTCCGCCTCGATTCTGTCGTGCTTGGCAGTGAGGATAGTGACTGTGTGTCTGAAGATGTTGTGGGCGATCACCTTTCCCCGTTTGTTCTTGTAGCTCACCCACATGCCAAGCTTAGGCATCTCAGCGAGTTCAGCCTTGTAGGCGTTATGCTCGTAGGCCAAGCAGCACATGAGGCGCCCGCAGACCCCCGTAATCCGCTCCGGGGAGACGAACAGCTCTTGGTCGTAGGCAAATTCCATCGGTACGGGCGTCGGATCGTGTAGGAACTGGTGGCAACAGAGAACGCGGCCACAGCGGCCGATCCCTCCCTTCAGCTTCGCCTCATCGCGTGCCCCCATCTGGCGCAGCTCGATGCGCACCCCAAAGCGTCCCGCGAGATCGCGCAGGAGGGCTCGAAAGTCGATACGATGAGGTGCGGTGAAGTAGATGCGCAGGTGTGCGCGGTCGATCGTGTACTCGGCGGCAACGAGGTGCATCGGTAAATCATGGCGTGTGACAACTTCCCGCGTTGAAGCGAGTACCCGTTCGGCCTCGGCCTGGTTGTGGGCATACGCCTCCATGTCGCTTACCGTTGCCTTCCGCACGAGCTGTTCAAGCTGCTTGCCGATCCCCTCACCGGCGGCGAGGACGCTCAAGACGATGCCCATGTGGAGACCGTTGTGGTTAACGATACAGCGATCACCAGCGACAAATGTTCCCGATTGCGCGTGAAAGTACCCACTGTCTCTCTCTAGATCGAGAACCCGCACAAGAAATACCTTTTCTTCAGCCACTATTCACCTCGACAAACGCTAAGAAAGAGCGATAACAGGACCCCATCAAGATAAGTATAGCGATCCAGTGCCCGTTGTGCCCGTTGGATGGCGCGGCAGATAACACCCCACAGTGCCGGATCGATCGCTGACAGACCCAACTGATCGGTGCGACGATCCTCTTCTTGTTCGATCCCTTCACGCATCGCTGAAAAGGCAACCGAGAGCAGATTCGCAAGCAGACCTGCTGCGGAATCGCGTCCGGCGCGCGCTGC
Organism: uncultured Thermotogae bacterium; assembly: GCA_964416685.1. GTDB lineage: Bacteria > Bipolaricaulota > Bipolaricaulia > UBA7950 > UBA9294 > M55B144. Next base: position 15,696 of record CAYQFN010000021.1, read on the forward strand.
GGCGATCGCCGCTGTGACAGCGAGCTCGCGATCTCCCCGTGTGAGCCGGAGGAGGAGGTGCGAGACAGCGGCGTGGCGGACGATCGGATCGTTGCCGAGAGCAAGGGCGATCAGTTCATTCCCTGTCGCCTCCGCCACCACTTGCGATGCCTCCTTCCTTGCGGAGGGAAGATTGACCGGATGGGTGATAAACAGATCGAGCTCACCCTCGTTTTCTACTATATCGATCAGGTAACGAGCATCCTCTTCTTCATAACCGGCCGCGCTCAGGCGGGAGATAGTGTCACCCTCAATGGTCGGCCGCATGCGGATTACCTGGCTGCGCGACACGATCGTCGCCAGGAGATCGCCTGGGTTTTCAGCCAGGAACAGGAATACAAGCCCGCGCGGCGGCTCTTCCAGCACCTTGAGGAGGGCGTTTGCCGCCTCCATCGTCAATTGCTCAGCGCGCGGCAGGAGGCACACCTTCTGTTGCGCCTGGGCCGGAGCAAACTGCGCCTGGTGAATCACCTCGCGCACCTGTGCGATTCCGATCTTGTTCTTTCCTACTGGGGCAGAAAGCTCAATCAGGTCGGGATGTCCTCCACGAAGGACAAGAGCCTCCTCCTGGGATGAACGCGCCAGCAGCAGCGCTGCGCGCCGCCGTCCCTCCGCCACCCTGTCCGTCCCGTGCGGGACGACAAGAAGGGATGAAACTGCGGAACCTCTGTTAGAATCCGTCATCGTGGGGCCTTGCATGGTAAGTAAGAGGGTACCACAGTGCTAGAATGGGCGCAACGATCGTGCATTCACTGGTGAACCTGCTGAGCAGCGCCGCTCTATCGCTTTCTGTAAGACAGAACGAAAGCTTGCTCTCATCCCACTTATTCTTCGTATCGTTCATGCTCTTTAGCATCAGTTCCGCGTGAACTGGAACTAGAGGTTACTACCTACAGGTTCACTACCCACTCCTGTCTGCCTCCTGCCTGTCCTTCGGACGCAGACAGGCGCTG
>CAYQFN010000022.1:0-10907 GCA_964416685.1 uncultured Thermotogae bacterium
CTCATGCGGGTTTCCAGCCGCATATCTACACTTCAATTCAGGGGAACATCCGTTCTAACCTGTCTCTTTATCAAATTCCACTAGATGTGTCGAATGTTTAAAGCTTCCCATTCTGAGCGGGAACTTGTGTCAGCACAAGGTAGAGAGGCACCTGCCGCGTGTGCAGCTATACCGCTTCCACGAACGAGCGCTTCCCAACCTGGATGAGCATCGGCGGTATGAACGGGAGTTCGAGGTCTGGCGACGTGATCCTCTCCTCGTTGATTCTCACACCTCCCTGTGCGATGAGGCGCTTTGCCTCGCCGCGGCTCTTCACTAAGCCTGATTGTTGCAGCAGGGAGATCACCCAGATGAGGCTCCCATCCTTGAGAAGGGCGCGGTCGATCTTTACCTGTGGAACGTCAGTTGGGCGTTCGTGTTGAATGTGGATGCGGTCGAACTCTTCTTGAGCCGCGAGCGCGGCATTCTTGTCGTGGTAGTGCGCCACAATCTCCAGCGCCAAGCGACGCTTGGCGTCGCGCGGCGAACTCTCGACCAATGACTCAATCTCAGCCATGTCAATATCGCTAACTTGAAAGAAATACTCGCGCAACAGGTCGTCGGGTATGGACAGGATCTTCCCGTACATCTCGCTCGGCGATTCACTGATCCCCACGTAGTTTCCTACCGTTTGACTCATGCTCCGCACCCCGTCGGTACCGATGAGGAGAGGAACGGTGAGGATCACCTGCGGCTCCTGCCCGTATTCGCGCTGAATGTCGCGTCCGACGAGGAGGTTGAATAACTGATCAGCCCCTCCTAGCTCGACGTCAGCGTGAATCGCCACGGAGTCGTACGCCTGCGCCAGCGGGTAGAGAAGCTCGAGAATGCTGATCGGGAGGTTCCTAGCGAAGCGCTTTGCGAAGTCGTCACGCTCGAGCATGCGGGCAACGGTGTACTTAGCAGAAAGAGAGATCACGTCAGCAAAGGTGAGCTTCCCTAACCACTCGGAGTTGTAGCGAATTTCAGTCTTCTTCGGGTCGAGGATCTTGTACGCCTGCTCCACGTAGGTGTTCATGTTGCGCTCAATCTCCTCCTGTGTCATCAACGCGCGTGTCGATGACCTGCCGGACGGATCTCCGATGCGCCGCGTAAAGTCGCCGACAACGAGGACCCCCGTATGACCGAGGTCTTGGAACTGGCGCATCTTGCGCAGGGGGATGGAGTGACCGAGGGTGAGGTGCGGAGCGGACGGGTCGATCCCCAGCTTGATCCGCAAGGGGACTCCCGTCTGTTTGGACTTCTTGAGCTTTGCTACAAGATCTGCTTCTGGAATCAGTTGATCTACACGCGGACGTTCTTTCAGCCTGCTTATCAATTGATCGAAACTATCGCTCATTGTCGCTCCTCCGTTCGCACCACAGACACGATGCGGTCATCTTCCTCCAGGTCAATCAGCTTCACCCCACGCGCGTAACGGCCGTAGGTATTGATGTCGCCAGCAAGGATGCAGATCACCTTTTGATCGGTGTTGATGATGATTTCGTCCTGATCAGAGACGATGCCGATCGATACCAAGGGTCCGGAATCACGATCAATCTTGATTCCCAACACTCCCTTTCCTCCCCGCCCCTGGAGCGGGAAGTCGACGAGCGAAACGCGCTTCCCATAGCCCCGTTCGGTGACCATAAGCAGCCGCTTCTCCATGGTGATATCACGATCGATCGCCGCCAGGCCGATCACCCGGTCTTCCTCTTCCAGACGAATGCCAATCACGCCTCTCGACGGTCGCTTCGTCAATCGCACGTCCGATTCGCGGAAGCGGATCGCCTTGCCATGCAGCGTGGCTAACATCAGTTCGCCATCCCCGTACGTGAGGTGGACGTCGACCAGATGGTCATCTTCATCGGCGTTGATGGCGATGATCCCGCTGGCATGCACGTTCTTGTAGTCCTTCAACCGATTGCGATTGACAATGCCGTTCTCGGTTGCCATCAGGCAAAAGCGATCCTCAGCATCGATGAAGTCGGAGACGGGGAGGATCGTCTTCACAATCTCGTCCTGCGCCAGAGGAACGACCGTGCGCAGGTTCTTTCCCGCCGCGTCGCGCTTCAGCGATGGAAGACGGTAACCCTGCGTACGATAGACCTGGCGTTGGTTAGAGAACAGAAGGAGCTCATCGCGCGCATTCACCAGGCTGGTGATGCAGATGTAGTCGTCCTCCTTCGTCCGTTGCCCGATCACACCCTTGCCGCCGCGTCCCTGACTGTGGAATTCGGTCGCTCGGGCGGCGTTCACGTACCCACGCTGCGTGATCGATACCATGAGGTCGTAATCGGGGATAAGGCTATTGAAATCCACATTTCCGTCATCATCCGTGATCAATGTGCGTCGCTGGCTCAAGTACTTCCCGCCGATCTCGCGCAGCTCTTTCTTGATGGTTTCGTCAAGGATCAGTTCGCTTCCGAGTATCTCCTCACACTCATCGATCATGCGCAGCTTCTCTTCGTACTCCTTGTCGATCTTGTTTCCCTCGAGAGCTGTCAATTGTGCCAGGCGCATCTTCAGAATGGCGTCCGTCTGCTCATCGCTCAAAGCAAGCTCACTCTTCAACTGATCGGCAGCGGCAGGGCTATCCGCAGCCCCACGAATGATCTTAACCACGCGATCGATGTTTCCAAGCGCGATTCGGTATCCTTCCAGGATATGTGCCCGCTTGCGCGCCACATCGAGCCGATGTTCAGTCCGGCGACGGACGATATCTCGACGGAAATCGATGAACGAGTTTAAAATCTCTTTAAGGGACAGGGTACGCGGGTTCCCGTCGATGATCACCAGGAAGAAAGCGGCAAAGGTCTTCTCCAACGGGGTGAACTTGTACAGCTGATTCAACACCACGTTCGGGTTGGCAGAGCGCTTCAGCTCTACCACGATGCGCATCCCTTCACGATCGGACTCATCGCGCAGATCAGAGATTCCGTCGATCTGACCGCTGTGTACCTTGGCGGCGATTGATTCCACAATAGTCGACTTCTTTATCTGATACGGTATCTCACTGATGATGATCCGATCATCCTCGATCTCCGCCTTACCGCGCAGGGTGAATTTCCCGTGCCCGGTACGGTACATCTCCTCAATCCCTCCCCGGCCCATGATGATGCCTCCGGTGGGAAAATCCGGGCCGGGAATGCGCCGCATCAGTTCCTTGACAGATGCCATGGGGTTGTCCATGACTAGAAGAATACCGTCGATCAATTCCACCAGATTGTGCGGTGGAATCTGGGTTGTCATTCCCACTGAGATTCCCCATGCGCCGTTCATCAACAGATTGGGAACCTTGGCGGGGAGGATACTCGGCTCTTGCAGAGAGTCATCGAAGTTCGGAATCCAGTCGACCGTATCCTCGCCAAGTTCCTCTAGAAATTCTGATGCGATCGGAGAGAGACGGGCTTCGGTGTAGCGCATAGCAGCTGCTGTATCCCCATCGATCGAGCCGAAGTTCCCCTGACCATCGATGAGAGGATAGCGATACGAAAACGGCTGTGCCATGTTGACCATGGTGTCGTAGATGGCCGCGTCGCCGTGTGGATGAAACTTACCCATCACTTCACCAACAATGCGTGCCGACTTCTTGTGCGGCTTGTTGCTCGTAAGGCCCAGCTCGCGCAATCCGTAGAGGATACGCCGCTGCACCGGCTTTAGACCGTCTCGCACATCCGGAATAGCCCTTCCACGAATCACGCTCATCGCGTAATTGATGTAGGACTGCTCCATCTCGTCTTCAATAAAGGTATGTTCAATCCGTTCCATACTCACCCGCCCTTACCACAATCACTGAAGACAATGTTACTGGAAAACTAGATAGGGTGCAAGTTTCAGCGCATACTACACGATCGAGAACGGATCGACCGCGTCGCGCAGGGCATCGCCCATGAAGTTGAACGCGAGCACCGCGACGCAGATGAAGACCCCTGGGATCAGGAGCCAGGGATGCTCTTGAATACCGGAGATGTTCGTCGCCGCGTTCAGAAGCTGGCCCCAGCTCGTCATCGGCTCGTGAATGCCATATCCGAGGAATGAGAGGGAAGCCTCGGTGAGCATCATCCCCGGGATCTGCAACGTCGCCGCAACGACGAGGTAGCTCGTAACATTTGGTGCGATATGGCGAAGGATGATCCGCAGATCGCTTGCCCCGGCTGCCTTTGCCGAAGAGACAAAGTCCATCTGACGGATTGCGAGAACCTGCCCGCGAATGACGCGGGCCATACCCGCCCAGCTCACTATCGCTAATGCACCGATTATTCCGAAGAAAGTTAGTGTCGAGGACAATCCAAAGCCCGACAGAGCCGCCCCCATAACTAACAAGATAGGCAAGCCCGGTATAGCCATGAACACCTCCCCGACCCGTTGCAACAGCATATCGATACCTCCCCCATAATACCCGGAGATCCCCCCAAGTAGGATTGCTATGGGAAAGATGATCAAGATGACGAAAGGTCCAACCGCAAGAGATACTCTTCCTCCAATCATCGTGCGCGTAAATAGATCACGCCCATACGCATCAGCTCCAAAGAGGAAAACCATCGCCTCCTCACCATCCGCTGAACGTGCACCGAACAAATGGATATCAGTGTTAAATAACCCCAACATCTTATATGACGAGCCATGCACAAAAAACCTGATATAGTACTTAGTGCTCGTATCTTCAACAAAGGTCGGCCGATAGGTCACCGGGTCGAACTGCCGCTTCGTCTTGTACACGAACGGCCGCAGGGAGAACCCGTCTTCACTGCGAAAATGGAGCGTAGACGGGCGAGAGAAGGAATAGGCGTTGAACTGATCCGCATAGTTGTACGGTGCGACGAACTCCGCAAAGACAGCACTAAGGACAAGGATCAGGACAATCACCGATCCGACGTTTCCCAAGCGATGTTTACGGAAAGCGCGCCATATCATCTGCCCTTGAGAGGGGCTTACATATTCTTGCTTTCCAACCTCGTCTTTTAGGTTCCTCTTCTTGCGAAACCACGTCATAATCTATCTCCTCAAGAATCTAGCTATAACGAATGCGAGGATCGACCCATACCAGCATTATATCAGCAAGCAGGTTCCCCAACAGAAGAAACACACTAAAGAAAAGAAGCCCGCCCATGATGACATATTGATCTTGCATCTGCAGGGCGCTGAAGAACGCCCTCTCTACGGTGGGCAAGTTGAGAACGATCGCCGTCACCAATGAACCTGAAACCAAGTTCGGAAGGCTCATCCCGATCATGCTCACCAGAGGATTTATCGCATTTCTGACCGCATGTTTGTAGATGACGACATGCTCTGAAAGCCCCTTTGCTCGTGCGGTTTGCACATAATCAAGCGATAGCGTATCCAGAAGGCTTCCTCGCATGTAGCGGATCAGGCTGGCCATACCAGATGTACCAATAACCAGCCATGCTGGCCAGATGTGCCACAACAGGTTTCCAAATTTGGCGAGCGTCCAAGGAGCGTTTATGAAACGATTGTCGAACAATCCACCAATTCCTAAACCGTGATTTCCTACCTTAAACACCGCAACCAGAAGCCACAGTACAACCAAGGCAAAGAAAAAATTAGGAATGGAAAGGCCGAGAAAGCCGAAGAAGGTGAGGATATTGTCACTCGCTTTATACTGGTGGGTCGCCGAGTAAATCCCCAAGGGAATGGCAGTAACCCATTGTAGCAGCATTGTGGACAATGAGACAATGATTGTCCACATCAATCGGTCGCCCATAAACAGGGTCCAGAAGACCGGTCGCATCGTTTCAAATGACGTGCCAAAATCCCCATGAAGGATGATATTTTTGAGCCACAGCCCATATTGAACGATCACAGGCTTGTCCAGCCCATATGATGCACGCATCTTGTTTAATGTCTCCTGCGTGACCTGCGGGTTCAGCTTCGCCCGTGTCAGGTAGTCGCCCGGCATGATATAAACAAGGAGGAATGATATCAACGAGACAATAATAAGCAGTGGGAACATATACAGGATTCGTCGAATGATGTATGTGGTCACAGGCGTCCTCCGGCACGAATACGCAGGGGTGTAGGATAAAACCCCACACCCCTGCTAAGGTCCTAAATACTACTTGAAGTAGCAGATGTCGGCAAGTCCACCACCACTAGGAGTAGCAGCCGGACTGGAAATGTTGCCGTTTCCTACCTTATTGTAGTAGGCATAGGTGAATGCCTGGTTAACCGTGTACACCAGACCAAGATCGTCCTTGGCCAGGGTGATCTGGTACTCTTTATAGATCTCGAACGCCTTGTCGTTATCCAGTGTCGATACACCAGCGTCGAGTAGCCCGTCGATTTTCTTCTCTACTTCCGTCGGATTGTCGGCCGCGGAGTAGTGCCAGCAGTGAAGACCACCAGTAGATCTATAAACGTTTGCTCCGTTGTTCGGCTCTGGCCCACCGGTCAGACCGAGGACGATCAGTTCACCGGTAGAGGCAAAGAGCTTGTTGACCAGAGTGTTGAAGTCAACCGGAACGAAGTTGAGCTTCAGTCCAACCTTCGCCGCGCGATCGGCAACGATCAAGCAGACGCCTTCACGCAAGGTGTTCCCGGCGTTGGTGTTTATCTCAATCTCAACGCGCGTTCCGTCCTCGTAGTCGCGCCAGCCATCGCCGTCGCGATCGACGATTCCAATCCCGTCCAGGAGAGCCGCTGCCTTATCGAGCGAATAATCGAAGATAACGGCATCCTTCTCCGTTACAGGACCACCATAGTAGTCACGGCCCGCATAGAATGGCGAGAGGTAACTCACTGGACTCCACTGTGGAACGGCGAGGCCGTTGTAGAGCGTATCGATGATCGCCTGCTTATCAACGAGGTGGGCCAACGCGGCGCGGAAGTCGCGCGTGCGGAAGAGCGCTCGCTCGTTGTCGTGCGTCCCCTCGGCAAGACCAATATCCTCGTTGATCCCGATCCATGAGGTCCCATAGTTAGGCAAATCTGGGTTAACAAGCACGGTGAAGTCCTTCTGTGCTTCTTCACTCTTGAGGATAGGGACATCAGTGGGGCGGATACCCGTGGCATCCAGCTCTCCATTACGGAACTTGAGGAGCGAGACATCCTGGTTTGGCACTGTCAGCACCACGCGTTTGTCGAAGTAAGGGAGCTGCACGCCATTGGAATCGTAGTGATAGTAATAGGGGTTGCGACGCATGACTACGTTCTGGTCAGGAGCATAGCTCTCAACGATGAACGGCCCCATACCTACGAGCTCGGATGGATCGGTGTCCAGGCCCCAGCACGAATTGAATGTCCCGACAGGCACATCGGGGTTCAGCTTGTGCACGTACTTGGCCAGCGCGTGCTTGGGAAGGATGTTTGCCGCCATCGAATTTAGGATCGGGCGGAATACGACAGAAGTCGTAACCTGCACCGTATAGTCATCGACCTTCGTCACGACCGGGAAAGAACCATCCGGAAGCTGCAGTACGTCGCGCGTGTCTGTCTCGACATCCTCGTTCAGGTACAGATCGTTGTACGAGAAGATGACGTCATCAGCGGTGAAGGGCTCACCATCGGACCACTTTAGTCCCTGGCGAAGGTGGAACGTGATTGTGAGGCCGTCTTCCGAGACATCCCAGGACTTTGCCAGCTCCGGCTCTAGGGCAACAGTGACCGGATTGGTGGTGACCAAGCCCCTCAGCATGAGACCAGTGTAGTCCGTGGTGCTCGTCTCGTGTGCCGTCACATCGTTCCACTTCTTCGGGTCGCTTATTGTGGCGCAGTAGAAGGTTCCACCCCTTACGCCCAGCTGTGCATCAGCATATGGCGTCCCTGCTTCCCCCAGTGGGATAATCTTTGCATCCGCCGGCATCGTTGCATACCCCTGCCCGAACGCGAGGGCGGAGAAGGCGAGCAGCAGACCTAGCAATACCAAAACAGTCTTTTTCATTCTATTACCTCCTTATTTCTTTCCAAGACCTATTGCTCATAGCGGTTAGCTAGCGCAATCTTGTAGGCACCGCGATACTCGGCGCTCTTCGTCCCAGCTATGGAGAGAAGCGTCGTCTCGAAATCAAGCGCTGTTAGGTCCGATTTAATAAGGAGCGAGGAAAGAGCAATCTCTCCGGCCACACGCAGCCCCTCACTCGAACCGTTGATCGCTAGATCCTCGAGCTCTGCCTGCGTCTTGGGGTTGAAGGAGAGATAGAATCCAGCGAGCACTTCACCGGCTGCATAGGCCAGCTCATCACTATCATTGGTCACAGCCTGCTCTTCCAAATCCGCTGCCTTAAGAGACCTGCGCGATACGAAATAGTACGCCTTGGCAGCGGCAAGTTTCATCTCGTGGGTCTCACCGTTAATGGCAATATCCTTCAGATAATCGGTCAGCTTGAAGTCCTCTGCATCACTCGTAACGGAGGCCAGGTAGACCACCGCCGGGCCTATGGCGGCGGCACGAATCATAGGATCCGCCGTTCCCTTCAGGATAGCCATGATCTCATCTTCCGTCTTGTCACGATACTGAATGGCAAGAGCTTCACTCGCCGCGGTCCGCAGACCGATCGTACGTCCGTTGACCGCAAGAGCTTCCAGATCCGCCTCTGTCATCGTCGCCGCATAGGAGTCAGCAAGGGCCATTCCCGCCGCAGCGCTAATCTCCGGAACTATTTCGTTTGACGCGATACTCTCCAGATTAGCCCCCAAACCAACCACAGAAAGCAGCGCAACCACACTCATTACAACTACCAGCGCCCGAAGGCCAGTAAGTTTCATTCTTGTACCTCCCTTATTGCGTTTACTACTACTGATCCGACACTCCCACCTATCGTGACACCACCTCCAACAAGACGCAAGATAATCTAGTGGAAAACCTTGCGGAATTTATTTGATTGTTAGTAGCATACCACAGATCGCACCCTTTTGTCAATCGTCTCGCCACCAGATTGTGCCATCAATCGCTCGGTAATTCTTAGCGAATCTAGAGATAAACTTGAGGAAAAGAGTTCTGCTTCGATCTCTTCTCGCGTCGTGGAGCACACCTCAGTAAGTGCCGTATCAAACGAGAGATACCTGCCCCGCGGTGAGGTCGCCACCCATATCTCGCGCACAGCAGCCCCTCCATATCTTCGGAGAAGGTAGTCCACAAGAAGGCCAGCCTCTACCCCGACAGTGCTCTCCGAGGTCATGCCGAAGTCAACCGATGATAGTGGGAACCATCGCTTTTCTTGACGCAATCGCACCCCCTCTTGCACTAGGAGATCACGATCACTGGAGAGGGCCATGGCCACTCCCTCACGCAGAAGCCGCGAGTATGTATCCTTTCTCCAAGCATAGACGGGTAGAACTTCAGCCATTAGGTATACAAGGTTATCGCTAGGAAGGAGGTGAAGCACCGCACTCTTTTGAGAAGAGAACGGAATGAGCGACTCTCCCCTGCTCAGCGCCTGTGCATCGGGGTAAAGGAAGAAGCTAATCCTCTCTGGAAGGTCGCCCGGGGTGAGGGCTAATCTATCAACCATCTCATCGAAAACGCGCTTCACCTCCGAGAGTCGCGGGCACTCTTTCCGCGAGACCTGCGGCGAGACAAAAAGCCGCAGCCCGTGCGTTTCTGTCATTGTCCATCCCTCGTATAGGGTGAGAAGAGCCTGTATATCGTCCTTCGCCTCTCCCTCTTCGAGGTGAGAAGTCAGCGCCCTCGCTTCGCTGAATGCTCCTACCGCAAGGGCACAGCGAGCAGCAAGGGCAACTTCATCCTGTGAGAGATCATCAACGCGCCATGCGCTACACCTTGCCCACGCTGTATCTGGGAACCCTCCTCCAAGCAGGTAATAGGCTGATAAGAATGGAAAGTCGGGCGCCAGTTGTCCTTCTTCCACTGCATCGGCATACCAACGCGCCCCAATCTCTTCCAGTGATGATGAATCGATCCGGCAAAGAAGGCCTCCCGTTGAGCCCTTCCCCCATGCTTGTCTCACCGAGGCGACCCCACCCTTTGTTTCAATGAGAAACTGCACGAAAGACGCGGCCTCTAATACGGGAATATCTTCAAGGGAAGTCTCTCCGTGCACCGACAGCCTAAGCAGGCCACGCAGATCGCCAAATGCAATGTAGGCCGGAGCGTAAGGAGAATCGAACTGTTCATAGAACGACTCGGGGAATTTCCCCCTCTTTTCCATTAGTATTAATTCCGGCAGCGGATAGTAGAGTCGCTCAGGAAGAGCTGCAACGATCGCGTGAAAGTTACGCTGCGGATCAGAGGCATAAAGAGACATTCCTTGTTTCAACAGATCAGATCCGCACTGCCCCCAACCGAACGCAAGAACGAGTTCTGCTAATCGCCTGCGCGGCGATTCACCAGCGAGGAGATCGAGCGGGGCGATGTATCCTCCACGCGAATCCATGCTCTTTCGTTTGGCGATCGATGTTTGCATTGAGGGTATGTCATCGTGGACGAAGACATCGATCGGATTAGGAATGAGGGTGGGATCAACCTTCAATAGCTTGATGATCTCATCAAGATCGCCCTGTAGCTCATTGGCAAGAGCACTGTGCTCGCTAATCCCCGTTGCATCCTTTTGATACCACAGAGTAAAGTGCTCGGTGTGGAACTGAACGGTCCCCACTTGCTCGGGCGCCGACATCGGCTCGACCCACTTCAAGGCAATAAGCACCAGAATGCCAATGGCAACACCGGCAATGGCAAAGCCCCCGATCATCGCCAGGACTGGCTTGTGCTTCATCTTGCGCCAAAGAGAACGCCGGTTCATATTGCTATTATACCCTGTAACGGCCGCCGCGCATGCGTTGACACTGTGCCGGAGGCCGCTATACTTAACTTATCGGAGTCTGATGCAGGCCAATTCTCCACCGGAGGAAGCCAGAGGCAAATGAAGTACCCCGTCGCAAACCGACGGTGTATCAAGAGGCTTTGTAAGGAG
>CAYQFN010000022.1:11007-16638 GCA_964416685.1 uncultured Thermotogae bacterium
GTGTGTTGTATTTATGAGGTTATCAATTTCAGGAGATGAGAGGAAGGGAGCGAGTTATCACGGGGAAAGAGCAACTCTCATCCGCATCATAAGATCATAATGCTGACTACATCTATCCAAAGACTGCTTACTGAAGCCTGGGCCACGCTCAAGCTTCCGCCAGTTATCTTCAGTGTCGATCCCTCCGAAAGGCCCGAGTACGGCGATTTCTCATCGAACATCGCCATGGTCGGTGCGAAGGTCGCCAAATCATCGCCGCGCGATCTCGCCGTGCGCATCATCGAAAACCTACCGCAGGATGCGTTCGCCAAGGTAGAGATCGCTGGCCCCGGGTTCATCAACCTCCACCTGAAGAGCGAGATGATCCACGCCTGCTTGAAGGAGATACTGCGTGATGAAGGCAAGCTCGCAGCAGAGAAGATCGGAAGCGGGACGAAGCTGCAGGTGGAGTTCGTCAGCTCGAATCCCACTGGGCCGCTCACCGTCGGGCATGGACGCCAGGCGGTCCTCGGCGATGTCCTCTCCTCACTGTACGAACGCCTCGGCTACGACGTGACCCGCGAGTATTACTTTAACGATGAGGGGCGTCAAGTTGATCTGCTCGCACGATCGCTGTGGGCGCGCTATCGCCAGTCATACGGCAAGGATGTACCGATTCCTGAGGACGGGTACCAGGGTGATTACCTGATCGATATGGCAAACCAGGTTAAGGAAGAAGTCGGGAATGCCTATCCAGTGTTTAATGATGAGGCATCAACCTTCTTTCGCGAGCGCGGCGTCAGCGTCATCAAACAAATGATCAAGGACGACTTGGACCAGCTCGGTGTGAAGTTTGACAACTGGTTCAGCGAGGCGGATCTGCACCGCCGCGGCGAGGTAAGTGCCGCTCTAGAAGCGCTCAAAGAACGTGGCGGGACGTACGAACAGGACGGCGCGATCTGGCTCAAAGCTGAAGAGAACGGGGGACTAAAGGACTCGGTCCTCATCAGAAGCGATGGGAGGCCCACGTACTTGATGGTTGATATCGCCTATCACATGGATAAGTTCCACCGTGGCTTCGCTAGAATCATCGATGTCCAGGGAGCCGATCATCATGTGGAGCAATCATCCATGCAGGCAGCAATGCGCATTCTCGGCTACCCGCAGGATTTCCTCAGCTACGCGGTGCATCAGTTTGTCAGCATCGTGGAAGGGGGAGAGACACTGCGCATGTCGACCCGCGCTGGGCGTTTCGTCTTACTGCGAGATCTGACGAGCGAGCTCGGCCGCGATGTCGTCCGCTACTTCATGGTCGCCCGCAAGCCGGAGGCGCACCTGCAGTTCGACCTCGATCTGGCACGCGCGGAATCGCTCGATAACCCGGTGTACTACATCCAGTACGCCCACACGCGCATCGCCTCCATCTTCCGCAAGGCGGAGAAGATCGCCGACCCGCGTACGGTCGATCTGTCCCCGTTGCAGTCGCCATCAGAGCTCGATCTTATCAAACGGCTTGACTCCTTCCCGCAGGTGATTGAAGAGGCGGCGCTGCGCTTTGCTCCACATCTACTGGCGGAATATGCGCTTGGACTGGCGCGTGCGTTTCATGCTTACTACGCCGACTATCGCGTCCTCGGTGAGCAGAGTGAGGTAATGCAGGCCCGCCTCGCCCTGTTAACAGCGATACAAGGGGTTTTCAAGAGCAGTCTAGAGATTCTCGGTATGTCAACTCCGGAGATGATGTAATGGCGTGGGTAGATAGGCTGAAGAAAGGATTGAGAAAGGCTCGGTTGGGCTTTGCCGGTTCACTCGGCAATGTTCTCAAGGGCGGGAAGAAACTAACTGCCGAACAGATAGAGGAGATAGACGAGATCCTCATCGCGGGTGATGTCAATCCTGCACTAGCGATGGAGCTGTCGCAGAGCTTGGCCGAGCATAGCCGCCAAGAACTGGCGAACGGCGGGCTGATGACCGTCCTTAGGCAAGAGATAAGAGAGAGGCTACGGGGATGCGAGCGCGCATTGACACTTCGCAGCGACAGCCAACCGACGGTGATCATCATGGCCGGCGTGAACGGTTCAGGGAAGACGACCACCGCTGCCAAGATCGCCTCGCGCCTGCGCGCACGTGATCCGAAGATACCGATCACCTTCGCTGCCGCAGACACATTTCGGGCAGCAGCGATCGATCAGCTCGTCTTATGGGCTGAACGGATCAAGGTTGACCTCGTTCGCCACAGCATCGGCGCCGATCCATCCGCCGTCGTCTTCGACGCAATCGATCACGCACAGCGCGTAGGGGGAGTCCTCATAGTCGATACCGCGGGTCGTCTCCAGACGAAGCACAACCTCATGGAGGAACTCTCGAAGATCGAACGGACGGTAGTGAAGAAACTCGGTCGTGGCTCCGACGAACGCCTCCTTGTCCTCGACGCCACTACGGGGCAGAATGGCATCTCGCAGGCAACCAAGTTTCATGAGGCGATAGAATTGACGGGAATCGTGATCACGAAGCTCGATGGAACAGCAAAGGGAGGTGTAGTGCTATCGATCTGGGATCAACTCCACCTTCCACTCCTCTACATCGGCGTTGGCGAGGGCAAGGATGACCTGCACGAATTCTCCGCCGAGCAGTTCGTGGAGGCGCTGTTTGAGAATTGAGCGATTGAGTGATCGGGCGATTGAATGATTGAGCGATCGAGGGACTGAGCGATTGGGCTGTTAAATCACTCAATGATTCAATCACTAAATCTCTCAATTTTCTACAACTAACGGAGGTGTTTGAGTAATGAAGTACGTGTATTTTTTCAGCAAGGGAAAAAGTGAAGGCAGCGCCTCGATGAAGGACCTTCTCGGAGGCAAAGGCGCAAATCTCGCCGAGATGGCGAGCCTTGGCATTCCGGTTCCACCGGGATTCACCATCTCCACCGAGGTCTGCCGTTACTACGACGAGCACAATAAGACCTACCCCGAATCACTCAAGGAAGAGGTAGAGAAGAATCTACATCAGCTCGAGGAAGTCACCGGGATGAAGTTTGGTAGCTCGCAGTCGCCCCTTCTCGTCTCCGTGCGCTCCGGCGCGGCGATCTCCATGCCCGGGATGATGGACACCGTCCTTAACCTCGGCCTCACCGACGAGACTGTTAAGGGGCTTGTGGCACGCACGGGAAACGAAAGATTCGCCTACGATTCCTACCGCCGGCTGGTGCAGATGTACGGTGACGTCGTCCTCGGACTCAAGCCGGAGACGAAGACCGACATCGATCCGTTCGAAGAGATCCTCGATCAAGTCAAGGAGAAGAAGGGCGTGAAGCTCGATACCGAGCTGGAAGCAGACGACCTCAAGGAGCTGGTGAAGCTGTTCCAGAAAGCGATCGTCGACCGTCTCGGGGTGGAGTTCCCGCAGGATCCGATGAAGCAGCTGTGGGGAGCGATCGACGCTGTCTTCGGTTCGTGGAACAACCCGCGCGCCATCAAGTACCGCGAGATCAACGATATTCATGGCCTGATCGGCACAGCAGTGAACGTGCAGACGATGGTCTTTGGCAACATGGGCGAGACCTGTGGCACCGGTGTCGCCTTTACGCGCAATCCCGCTACCGGGGAGAACGTCTTCTACGGCGAGTACCTGATGAACGCCCAGGGAGAGGACGTCGTCGCTGGAATCCGCACCCCGCAGCCAATCTCCACGCTGAAGGATGTCATGCCGGAAGCGTACGGGGAGCTGCTGCAGATCCGCGAGACGCTCGAAAATCACTACCGCGACATGCAGGACATCGAGTTCACCATCCAGGACAAGCACCTGTACATGCTGCAGACCCGCACTGGAAAGCGAACCGCGGCCGCGGCCGTGCGCGTGGCAGTGGAGATGGTGGGTGAGGGAAGAATCTCGAAAGAAGAAGCCCTGACCCGCGTAACGCCAACCCACATCGATCAGCTCCTTCACCCGATGTTCGATCCGGCGGAAGAACAGAAGGCGACGAAATTGACCAAGGGCCTCCCGGCGAGCCCCGGCGCAGCGACCGGAACGGTCGTCTTCTCCGCTGAGGAGGCGGAGGCAGCAGCGAAGGAAGGAAAGAACGTCGTCCTCGTCCGCATCGAGACATCCCCTGAAGACATCGGTGGGATGAGCGCAGCCGAGGGGATCCTCACCGCGCGCGGGGGGATGACGAGCCACGCCGCTGTCGTCGCCCGCGGGATGGGTAAGTGCTGTGTCGCCGGAGCCGGTGATCTTGTCATCGACTACGTCGCGCGGAAGTTCTCCGTCGGCGGGCACACCGTCAATGCTGGTGATCCTATTAGCCTCAACGGCTCGACCGGCGACGTCTACCTGGGGAGCATTCCCACGATCGATCCTATACTCTCCGGAAACTTCGGCACCCTCCTGTCTTGGGCCGACGATGTGCGGCGCCTCGGCGTGCGCACCAACGCCGATACCCCGCACGATGCGCAGCAGGCTGTCAAATTTGGCGCTGAAGGGATCGGGCTCTGTCGCACCGAGCACATGTTCTTCGAAGGTGATCGGATCATCGCTGTGCGTGAAATGATCCTAGCAGATGATGAGAAAGGGCGGCGCGAAGCGCTGGAGAAGCTCCTCCCCATGCAACGAAGCGATTTTGAGGGGATCTATCGGGCAATGGGAGAACGACCAGTGACCGTCCGTCTCCTCGACCCACCGCTGCACGAGTTCCTGCCCCATGACGCCGAAGGGCAAAGTGAAGTCGCCAAGGTGATGGGCGTATCCGCCGAGATCGTCAAAGAGAAGGTTGCCGCATTGCATGAATTCAACCCAATGCTCGGCCACCGCGGTTGCCGGCTGGGGATCACCTACCCGGAGATAACCGAGATGCAAGCACGTGCGATCATCGAGGCGGCGTGCAACGTCTACTCCGAAGGGATCAAGGTCCAGCCGGAGATAATGGTCCCACTGGTGGGCAACGTAAAAGAACTGGAGATGCAGCGCGCCGTGATCGAGAAGACAGCGCAGGCTGTACTCACGGAGCGCAAGCTCTCCAAGGCAGAGATCCCCTACAAGATCGGAACGATGATCGAAGTCCCGCGAGCAGCGGTGACCGCCGATGAGATCGCGCGTGAAGCGGAATTCTTCAGCTTCGGTACGAACGACCTTACCCAAATGGGATGCGGTTTCTCGCGCGACGACGCCGGTAAGTTCCTCAAGGAGTACGTCGCCAAGGGAATCTACGCGCACGATCCGTTCCAGGTCCTCGATCAAGACGGAATAGGAAAACTCGTCAAGATCGCCTGTGAGTTAGGTCGCAAGACCCGCCCCGATATCCACCTTGGCATCTGTGGAGAGCACGGAGGAGAGCCGTCCTCGATCCACTTCTGCCACAACGTGGGCCTCGATTATGTCAGCTGCAGCCCGTACCGTGTCCCCGTAGCGCGTTTGGCAGCAGCGCAGGCGGCGCTAGAAGACAAGTAGGACAATCTGAACTAGTGCTTCGCACAAAGGCCGGGAGAAATCCCGGCCTTTTCTTCTTCTTCGCTATGCTCGCTCAAGCAATCCCAATCTTTATCCAGATCACAACGTGGCAGACCCCAGTGAAATAGGACTCCACAGGGCACGCAAGCTGCTCACGCCACAAGAGCGTAGCAGCGAGCGTAGAAAGGTAGTGCGTGAGAATGCTCCTGC
>CAYQFN010000023.1:0-10015 GCA_964416685.1 uncultured Thermotogae bacterium
GCTACCTACGCCGATGGGATCGGACCATCGAAGACGATCATCGAAAAGAACCCGGCGTTCGTTACCTGGGCACACGATCGTGGCCTCCTCGTTTATCCCTACGTTTTCCGGCGCGATGAGCTTCCGAGTAAGTATGCAAGTTTGGAGCAAGAGATGAAACAGTTCTACTTCACATACGACGTCGATGGCCTGTTCACCGATTTCGTCGATGTCGCCACGAGAGTACTATCCAGTGAAGGGGAAGGTCGATGAGACGAAGATGAAGGAGACTACCTCTGCCATTCTGGGATACCTATTAGATCTAGATGGTACTGTCTACTTGAGCGATCATCTGATCGATGGGGCGGCGGGTGCAATTGCCACGCTGCGCTCGCGCGGACGGCGAATCGTCTTTCTTACGAACAAGCCACTCTATTCGCGCGCCGATTATAGGGAGAAGCTGACGAACCTTGGAGTAGATGCGAGCGAGGATGATGTAATCAATTCTTCATACGTGCTTGCCCGCTATCTCGCCGAACGTGCACCTGGCGCGCGCGTGTACGCGATCGGCGAGCCACCCCTCCTCGCTGAGCTTGAGGAGTCCGGCTTATCTCTGTGCGACGATCCGGAGAGGATCGAATACGTGATCGCCGCCTTTGATCGCACCTTCAACTACGAGAAGCTGAACATCGGCTTTCAGGCGATCCGGCGCGGGGCGCACTTCGTGGCGACGAATCCTGATCGTACGTGCCCGATAGAGGGAGGAGAAATACCCGATGCCGCTGGGGTGATCGCCGCACTCGAAGCGACTACGGGAAGGAAGGTAGAGCAGATCGTGGGTAAGCCATCACCACACATCGTCTCAGTGGCCATCGACCGGCTTGGAGTTCCGCGCGCGCACTGCGCGATGGTCGGCGACCGGCTGGAGACCGATATGCGCATGGCAAGAGACGCCGGGTTGACCGGTATCCTCACGTTGAGCGGGGTTACATCGCGTGCCGATCTGGCAGTTTCCAAGGTAAAACCGAACTATGTGATCGAGAGTATCGCAGCCCTCGCTGAACTTGACGAGAGGTTAAACTAAGATATTGTACCTAACGGAGGTAATCATGACTGACAAGACAGTGCGTGTACCAGTAGAGACGCTTCACAGCTTCACGATCGACGTCTTCACCGCTTTAGGAGTACCGCCTGATGAAGCAAAGACGTGCGCCCATGTTCTCATCACCTCGGACCTACGCGGGATCGAGTCGCATGGCGTTGGTCGACTGAAGATGTACTACGACCGGGTCAAGCAGGGGATCCTCTCAGTGACAACCGAGTTTGAGGTGGTCAAGGAGACAGAAACGACCGCCCTCATTGACGGGCACAATGGAATGGGACACGTCATCTCTGTGCGGGCGATGCAGATGGCGATCGACAAGGCGAGGAAGTACGGGATGGGATCGGCGGCGGTACGCGAGTCGACACACTTCGGCATCGACGGCTACTACCCACTGATGGCGGTTGAGCAGGGGATGATCGGGATGGCGTTCACCAATGCCCGGCCATCGATGGCCCCAACCTTCGGAGTGGACCCGCTCTTGGGAACGAACCCAATCGCCTTTGGAGCCCCGAGCGATGAGGAGTTCCCGTTCCTGTACGACGCTGCTACCTCGATTACGCAGAGGGGAAAGATCGAAGTGCTGGAGCGCGCGGAGAAGCCGACGCCGGCCGGCTGGGTGATCGACCGTAACGGGCAGACCGCCACGGACACAGTGGCGATCCTCGCTGGCCTAAAGAAGAAGGAGAACGCGTTCGTCCCCCTCGGTGGGATTGGAGAGACGATGGGGGGACATAAGGGATACGACCTGGCGACGATGGTGGAGATCCTGTCCGCCTCTCTGCAGGGAGGCATGTTCCTGCGTGCTCTCAGTGGGTTCAATCCGGACGGCAGCCCTCGTCCGCATCGCCTGGGCCACTTCTTCATGGCGATCGATATCGAGCACTTCGTCCCGCTTGATCAGTTCAAGAAGACGACCGGCGATATCCTGCGCGCTCTGCGCAACTCAACGAAGATGCCGGGGGCTGAGCGCATCTACACCGCCGGCGAGAAGGAGTGGTTGAAGGAGAGGGAGATCCGTGAACAAGGGGTCCCGATCAACCCCAACCTTCAGAAGAACCTGCTCATAATGCAGAAGGACCTGGGATTAGATAGCTATAACTTCCCGTTCTAGGAGAGATGGCGCGCCGCCTATTGACTTGAAGAGAGACCTTGCGTATTATTGTTTCGCAAATAAAGGCAAATAATCGCAAGAAAGGGATAGGGAGGCGCAATGACAGAGCAGTACATTGGGGCGATCGATCTCGGGACGTCTGGGGTGAGGTGCGTTATCTTCGATCGCTCCGGTGTGCCTCTTTCCTCTTCCTACCGCGAGCTTTCCCTGTCCTACCCGCAGCCGGGGTGGGTCGAACAAGACCCAGACGAGATCTTCGAAGCCACTGTGGCTGTAATGCGTGAAGCCCTTTCCAAAGGAAGCCTCTCGGCTGACGAAATTGTCTCCTTTGGGCTGACCAACCAGCGCGAGACAACCATCGTGTGGGAACGCGCGACAGGGAAGCCGGTATACCCAGCGATCGTTTGGCAGGATCGCCGTACGGCAGAGATCTGTGCGTGCCTGCGCGATGAAGGAGTAGAAGAAGAGGTGCGCACACGGACAGGCCTCCCCCTCGATCCGTACTTTTCAGCGACGAAACTGGCCTGGATCTTGGAGCACGTTCCGCGGGCACGTGAGCGCGCCGATAGGGGCGAAATCCTGTTTGGCACCCCTGATACATGGCTCCTGTGGAAACTGACCGGGGAGCACCTGAGCGATGCAAGCAACGCCTCACGTACCCTGCTTTTCAACATACATTCTCTCCTTTGGGATGAGGAGCTAACTAAGATCTTCTCCATCCCCAAGCAGTGCCTGCCGCAGGTGAGACCGAGCCTATCAGTATTTGCCCGCATCAAGGAAGAGATCATGGGACGCACTGTTCCGATCACAGGCGTGCTCGGTGACCAACAGGCCGCCCTGTTCGGCCACGCCGGTTTTGCCAAGGGTTCAACGAAGGTCACCTGGGGGACGGGAGCGTTCCTGCTGGCAAACACTGGTAATCAGCCTGTGGAAAGCGGCAATCGGCTACTAACAACGATTTTCTACAGTTCCGACAATGTAATCAACTACGGGCTGGAGGGCTCGGTCTTCGTCGCTGGGGCGGCGATTCAGTGGCTACGGGACGGCTTGGGGATCATAGACGATGCGGCGCAGTCGGAGGAGCTAGCTTGTAGTGTAGGATCGACCGACGGCGTCTACTTCGTCCCCGCCCTCACTGGGCTCGGCGCACCGTACTGGGACCCACGTGCACGCGGAACGATCGTGGGGATTACACGCGGGACACGGCGAGGGCACATCGTCCGAGCCACGCTGGAGGCGATCGCCTACCAAACTCATGCTGTCGTACGGGCGATGGAGGAAGACGTTGGATCTTGCCTTGACACTCTGCATGTAGATGGAGGCGCAGCGAGAAATGACTTCCTGTGCCAGTTTCAGAGTGACATCCTCGGGGTACCGGTAATCCGCCCAGAGGAGCTGGAGATGACGGCTCGGGGCGCGGCGTTTGCCGCCGGATTGACAAGCGGTGTTTGGTGCGGCCAAGATGAGGTGCTCGCTCTTCCTCGTTCTGAGACACGGTTCATGCCGAAGATGGGTAACGGCGAACGCGAGCGCCTCCTCACTCAATGGACGCGCGCTGTCGGACGAGCGAGGGACTGGGAGAGATGAAGATTGCCGTCATCGGCGGGGGGATCGTCGGCTCGCTCATCGCACGTGAACTGACGCGTTACGAGGCCGATGTTCTCTTATTTGAGAAGGAGGCCGACATCGGCTGGGGCGTGACCAAGGCAAACTCCGCCATCGTCCACGGGGGATTCCACGAAGCCCCCGGGACAGATCGCGCCAGATTTTGCGTTGAGGGAAACAAGCTCTACCCTCAGCTTTCGCGTGAGTTGGACGTTCCGTTCAGGCGCATCGGGGCTTACGTTGTCGCCCTATCCGATGACGAGCTGCCTGCGTTGCAGGAGCTCTACGAACAAGGGATCAGGAACGGCGTTTCCGGCCTTGAGATGCACGACAGGGAGACGGTCCTTGCGCACGAGCCGAACGTCAATCCGAGTCTGGTAGCTGGGCTATGGTCGCCGAGTGTGGGGATCACCGAGCCGTGGAGCCTCGCCATCGCCGCGGTGGAGAACGCCGTTGAGAACGGTCTTGTGCTCCACGTGGCGGAAGGGGTTGTATCTATTGATGTAGTCGATAGTCACGTGCAGCGGATCATCACTGACCTCGGGGAATATGAAGTCGACGCCGTTGTGAATGCCGCTGGCTTGATGGCCGATCGTGTCGCACAGATGGCTGGTCTCTCCGAGCCAGTTCTCTTTCCCCGTCGCGGCGAGTACCTTCTCCTTGACAAGAAGGTCGGATCGCTCGTCTCCTCGGTGGTCTTTCCCACGCCAACCGAGGTGTCCAAGGGCACACTTGTAGTTCCCACAATCGATGGGGGAATCCTCCTCGGGCCAACAGCCGAGGACCTCGAGCCTGAAGAAAAGGAAGCGACTGAGACGACACGCGACGGCCTACACAAGGCGATCGAGGGGGCAAGGCGGCTTGTGCCAGAGCTCGACCTGTCGCTCGTCGTGAAGACCTTTGCCGGCCTGCGCCCCGAGACCGCGGATAGGAAGTTCGTGGTCGGAGGGACCGGGATCAACGGTTTCTTCCAGGCAGCCGGGATGCGTTCGCCGGGACTCACGGCGGCGCCTTCGGTGGCGCGATTCCTTGTTCATGACGTGATGGCGCAAGATCTTAGCCTTGACAAGAGACGTGACTTTCATCCGATTCGTCATGGCATAAGAAGGGTTCTCGATCTCCCGGGGAAAGATGCAGACGCGCTTATTAAGAGTGATCCGCGCTATGGCCGTGTAATCTGCCAGTGTAACCAAGTGACGGAGGGTGAGATCGTGGAAGCAATCCATCGTGGTGCGCGCACACTTGACGGAGTGAAGTTTCGCACACGAGCTGGCTTCGGCCGCTGCCAGGGCGGCTTCTGCACCGACAAGATCCTTATGATCCTCGCGCGCGAACTTGGTCTTTCACCAAAGGACATTACCCTGCGCGGCGTGGAGAGTGCGATGCTCAGCAGGAAGGTGCGACCATGAACGAGAGGCACGTTGACGTTCTGGTTATCGGTGGAGGGGCCGCCGGGCTCGCAGCGGCTACAGCAGCGGCCAACGCTGGCGCGCAGACACTCCTCTTGGAGCGAGACGAAGAGGTAGGAGGAGTGCTCAATCAGTGCATCCATACCGGTTTTGGTCTCCATCGCTACCACGAGGAACTCGCCGGGCCGGAGTTCGGCCATCGGTTGATGACGGAGCTCTTGCAAGCTAACGCGCAAGTCCTCTCTGGATGCAGTGTGATCGATATAGATCATCGAGAACGACTTGTCGAGGCGATGAGTCCCGAAGGAAGAATAGCAATTCGCCCCAAGGCGCTTGTATGGGCAAGCGGCGCGCGCGAGCGTCCTTACGGTGCGTTGATGGCTCCGGGGTCGCGGCCAGCCGGCATCTACACGGCCGGCCTTGCACAGCGCTTCGTAAACATTCACGGTTTTCTGCCGGGCAAAAGCGCCTTGATACTCGGCTCTGGAGACATTGGGCTCATCATGGCTCGCAGGCTTCGCCTGGAGGGGATGGAGGTGGCCGCTGTTATCGAGCTGCAACCGCACCCAGGAGGACTAGCCAGGAACGTCGTCCAGTGCCTGGAAGACTATGATATCCCGCTTCTGTTGAGCCACACTATCACGGGTACCCAAGGGAGGGATCGCCTTACGGGTGTAACCGTGGCTCAGGTGGATGAGTTGCGTCGACCAATACCCGGAACGGAGCGGTATTTTGCGGTAGATACGCTGATCCTGTCGATCGGCTTGATCCCGGAGAATGAGTTGATTACGCCCTTTACGCCAATCGATCCTGTGAACCGCGGTCCCCGCGTGAATTCCCTCATGCAGACGGAAGTCCCGTGGCTCTTTGCCGCAGGGAATAACGTTGCAGTGTTCGATTTGGTCGACTCTGTAGCTGCAGTTGGAGAGACCGCGGGAAAGTCGGCAGCGACGTATGCAAAAGGTAATCTGAGGCACGAACGGTCGACACGCCTTGTTCGTGGCGAAAACGTGTTTCACCTTGTCCCCACATCACTCGTTAGCGGGATGCCAACTACGCTCTACCTGCGCTCTTCCCGCGCGATGCACGAAGCAACGGTCCGTATCGGAAATGCTATCACCCGGGCGCAACCGGTGGTTCGCCCGAGCGAGATGATCGAGGTTCGCATTCCGCAAGACGCGGTACGGAAATTGACGAAGAACGACGAAGTGCAAGTAGAAGTGAGTGAGAACTGATGGAGAAGAGACTCATCTGCGTTTCGTGCCCGATAGGGTGCGAGATTACGGTAGAAATGGACGAAAACATGATAACAAGAGTAACTGGAAACCGCTGCCCGCGGGGGGAGGCGTACGCCAGGCAAGAAGCGATCGATCCGATGCGCGTCCTTCCCACCAGCGTAAAGGTGATCGGAGGGAAGATCCCTCTCGTCTCGGTCAAGACGAATCAGCCGGTTCCTAAGCGGCTGATCGGCCAGATCATGGACCACATACGAACGCTGTCCATAGACGCACCGGTGGAGATCGGCCAGGTTGTGGCGGAGCGCCTGCCAGGGACAGACGCTCATCTTGTCGCTACGCGCCAAGTTCAAGCACACAAGAGATCAAGTGATTGATCCATCCTCGACAGTAGCCTACAGCAACGTCTGTTGAGTCTCCTGATCGAACAGGTGCAGAGTGTCGAGATTGGGAGAGAGCTTGATCGTGGAGTCGATATCGATATGCTGATGCGGGTCGAGGTTGGCCACGATCTGCTCACCACCGCAATCGGCGTACACGAGCAGCTCATTGCCCAACGGCTCAGTCACCTTCACCGTCATCTGCATGAGGTTTTCGCCCTCCGTGAGCGGACCGGTGAAGTCCTCGGGACGCACACCGACAATCAGGTGCTCGGGAACGGTGTCGATCCTTCCATTCTTCGGTAGCTTGATCGTGAATCCGTTCCCTGTTAGCGTGATCACATCTCCAGACTCTGTTGCTTGCGCAGATAGAAAGTTCATCGCTGGACTGCCAATGAATCCAGCAACAAACTGGTTGGAGGGATGCTCATACGTCTCCTGCGGCGATGCATACTGATGGATCACTCCATCACGCATCACGGCAATCTTGCTCCCCAGCGTCATCGCCTCTACTTGGTCGTGCGTTACGTAGACCGTCGTCGTCTGCAGCTTGTGGTGTAGCTGCTCTAACTCGGTGCGCATCTGTACTCGCAATTTGGCATCTAAGTTCGATAGCGGCTCGTCAAACAGGAATACCTTGGGATCACGAACAATCGCTCGCCCTACTGCCACCCGCTGCCGCTGTCCTCCGGAGAGCGCACGCGGCTTGCTCTTCAGCTTCCCCTCAATACCAAGAAGGGATGCCGCTGCATGCACCCGCTCGTCAATCTCCTTTTTCGGTAGCTTGCGTAACTTCAGGCCAAATGCCATATTGTTGTACACGTCCATGTGTGGATACAACGCATAGTTCTGAAAGACCATCGCAATGTCACGGTCCTTCGGGGGAACATTGTTCACCACGCGGTCACCGATGCTCACTTCACCCGATGTTACCTCTTCTAACCCGGCGATCATCCGCAGCGTCGTCGTCTTCCCACATCCTGATGGCCCTACAAGTACCGTGAACGCTCCATCATCCACCTGTAGATCGATTCCCTTCACTGCGACAAAGTCGCCAAATTTCTTCATCACCTTGCTAAGCACTACTTCTGCCATCGATCCTCCTTACAAACTGTTTTCTTACGGAGTACATCCTGTAGGATTCAATCTCCGCCCTATACTACCACAAATCGCTACATAAAGAAAAACGCCACGCATCATGTGCGATCGGTCTGCATGCCACGCTTGCTCTGGGAAATACAGATCAGGCCCTTCTTCGCCTTTCCATCTACGTAGACATCCAAGCCCTTCTGGAAGTGAACGTGTTTGACGAAGGCATCAGCCGATACTACACCCTGTCGATCGAGCAACTCCTGGTTGAAGTAGTCGCCCTGATTTGCGCTAAATGGAAGGTAGAGGACACCGCTGGCGACCATGTCGGCGTAGAAATGCGTTCCGTAGGAGAGCTCGGGGGAGAATGACTCCGTCGCCATCTCCACGATTACCGACGCACCGGCGATCTCCCCGTACTGGACGGGCACACCGAGCTGCGGGTTCGATGTCCCCCATCGTCCAGGTCCGACCAGGATGTACTCCTTTCCGTTCAACTCTTCGTCGATTCTGCCTACTTGTCGCGCAATCCCATGCGCCTCCTCCCAGCGGTATGTTGCTGGATCAACGAAGATCAGGTCATGAATCCTCCTTCGCACCCCGTTTCCCAACACACGTTGACAACTTAGGAGCGTCTCCTGCTCCGGCGCACTGGGGAGCCGGATCACGCGATGCTGTGACCTCCCACCGAGTGGACGGGCTTGCAGAAGGTAGAACAGTGGAGGGCGATCCTCATCGGGTGTAGGAAAATTGACAGCGAACTCGATATCAATTGGACGCTCGAATAATCTCCGCAGCCCGGCGAGGAGCTCGCGTAACAACGGGGTAAACGGCATGATGGTGTTTTTGCCGATAAATCGCTCGAATGACGCGATGTACCTACCAACGGGAGGTAGTGCGGAAACAGGCTCGCTCAATGAACCGTCTGGGCCGACAAGCGAGCAGACCTCGCGTAGCAGGGGATTGTCCAACAAGGGAAGGCGTGTTTGGCTGAGGCACTTCTTCTTCATATCGAGGACATCAACCGTCTCCTGCGAGTATTGAATGATCGCCTGCTCGTCCGAGCCCTCCGGCCGCAAGCCGGGAAGCTTGGGCGAGAAGACACGGGCATACTCTCGTCCCACCGCTCGTGTTCCCACGCCGACAACGAGCCGCGCAACACCGTCTTCTGAGCGCAGGCGCTCACTCCAGGGATAGAAATTGAGGGAGAAGGCGACTCCGCCGATCAGTGGGTAGAACAGGTCCCGCGGATAGTGCTGGCCGATCATGTTTTGAATCAGGATCGCCATCTTCTCTTCGCGCCAGTCGAGGTTGTGCCGCTTGCGGTATGCGCGCGCATTCTGCCCAAAGGTTGACGCATACACACGTTTGATTGAAGCAAGCAACGCTTCCAAGCGCTCGTCTTCGCTGCCTGTATTGGCCAGGAATTCCGATAGATAGATCCCGGCGAAGGAATGGTTCGGGTTATCCTCCATCAGAGATGACGAGCGGACGACGAGCGGGCGATGCTCGCTAGCGACAAATCGTGCTAGCGCATCACGAGTTGCGGAAGGGAAGGGAGCGGAGACTATCCGTTCTTGCAGCTCATCGGGAGCCAGGCGTTGATTACACCTGGCGAGAACAGCCTCATTGAGGTTGCCTGCCTCCATGAATTCATCGAATACGTCTGTCCTTATGACCAAAGAAGCTGGAAAGCGAATGAGGTCATCATGAGCCGTGAGGCTGCCTCCATTGGCGAGATGGTCGATGACAAACAGTAGCCCGCGGGCCTTGCCCCCAATCTGTCCGCCTCCAAGCAGGCGAACATTCTGCGGCATCGCGTCCGGGGTGAAGTGGTACTCGCCACTACCGTCCCGTCCAAAACGGAAGAACCGTGATCGCTTCCATGGTCGAGCGACTTGTTTGGTTAAAGGATGCTCTTTCATATCGGTGAGCATATCGCATCTTGTTGCGTCCTACCAGTGCACGCTTCAATTGAAAACGTAACTACACGGATTACTGGTTTTCGTAGGTGCGCAGCTTGTCTGCCACGTTGGTGTGCAGCTTGTCTCCTAAGTTCAGGTAATACACAAAATCACAAACCAACGTTGCACACAAGGTGC
>CAYQFN010000023.1:10115-16395 GCA_964416685.1 uncultured Thermotogae bacterium
CATGCTCCTCTGCCAGTTAAGAATCGCGAGGATCGTCTTTGCGTCACGAATCGTCCCATCTTCTATGAGGCAGGCTAGCGCGGATGGGGTAAAGGCACGAGCAGTGTCGATCTCATTCGGGTCCGCAACACTCCCCTTGACCAGACCTCGCGCTTCGTACAATGTCATCTTCTCATCTGTGAATCCAGGAGAAGTGAAGAACGAAAAATGCTCTTTCCATTCCTTTGCCTCATATCCTGTCTCCTCGCGCAGTTCTCGCTTTGCAGCGATGAGCGGCGACTCCCCTGCGTCGATCAGGCCCGCTGGAATCTCCCACAGAAGATCCTTCACTGGGTGACGATACTGCTTAACCAGAAGAAGACGCTCATCTGGGAGAACGGGCAGTATCGCCACAACGGCCGGATGAAGAACAACCTCTCGCATTATCTCAACTCCGGTCGAGAGACGCAGGCGATCGACGACGAGGCTGACCAATTTCCCAGCAAACACCTGCTGTCGATCGATGAGGCAATCGTCAGCGTGCGGCGTTGTATCCAAGATCGAGCGCCTTTGTGTTTAGGGGGATGAACTTCTCCTTTCCTCCCTTTTCCAGTATCCGCGCCATCGTCTCCTTCACTACATCGAGTGGTATGACGCCTGTCGCTTTGAGGTACCCCCCCAACGCGACCATATTGATCGCTCGCATGCTGCCTGCCTTTGCTCCCAGGTCGTTCAGTGGTAATTGGGTTACGCGGACATCGTCACGGTTGACGTCGCGATCGATCAGTGACGAGTTGACGATGATCGCCCCTCCCTTGGCAACCATGTGCTCGAACTTGTCGAGCGAAGGGAGGTTCATCGCGATGAGTGAGGTGGGTTCATCGACGATCGGCGAGCCGATGTTCTCGTCTCCCACAACCACCGTACAGTTGGCCGTTCCTCCGCGCATCTCGGGACCATATGATGGAAGCCACGTCACCTCGAGTCCATGATCCATCGCGGCCTGGGCAAGGATCTTCCCAGCTAAGATCACGCCCTGTCCTCCGAATCCTGAAATAATCACTGACTGTTCCACTTCTACCCCCTATCCACAAGATCGCCAAGGGGATAAACCTTGGTGACTACATCGGCGATGTGCTTGCTCGCGTCGACCGGGTTCATGTGCCAATTCGTCGGACATGTGGAAAGCACCTCAACAAGCGAGTATCCCTTCCCCTCAACCTGATTAGTGAAAGCCTTCTTGATCGCCTTGGTGGCGTCCATGATCCGCTTCGTGTCGTACAGCGCTTGCCTGGTCACATATACAGGCGCATCGAGCTGCGCGATCATCTCGGAAAACCGGATTGGATAACCGAACAGTGCTGAGCTGCGCCCGTTCGGTGTGGTGGTCGTCTTCTGCCCAACAAGCGACGTGGGGGCCATCTCACCGCCGGTCATTCCGTACACCTGGTTGTTCACGAAGATCACCGTGATATTCTCCCCGCGGTTTGCGGCGTGGATCGACTCGGCTGTTCCGATACTGGCAAAGTCTCCATCTCCTTGGTAAGAGAGGACGACGAGGTTTGGATCGGCACGCTTGATCCCCGTGGCGACAGCGCTGGCGCGACCGTGTGCTACTTGAACCGCATCGCAGCGATACCACAGATAGGCAAAGACGGAACATCCGACCGGGGCGATGATCACCGTCCGTTCTGCGATCTTCAGTTCATCGATTGTCTGCCCGATGATGCGCGTTAAGATCCCGTGTTGGCAACCAGGACAGTAAGTCGAACGCGCCTCGGTGAGGCTTTTCGGCCGCGAGAATACTTTAACCATGTTATCCAAGTCAGTGGGCATACTTCTTCACCTCGCTTAGGATTCCACGCGGTGTGGGAACTACACCGCCCATCTCCCCGTAGAACGGGGTATCGGCGCGCTCGGCCACGGCCAGGCGCACATCCTCCCACATCTGACCGGCGCTCATCTCCACCGTGAGGACAGTCTGCACGCGATTGGAGAGCTTCTTCAACGGTTCATAAGGGAATGGCCACAGAGTGATCGGGCGGAACAAGCCGAGCTTTATCCCTTCTTCCCTGGCCATGCGAACTACCGTCTTAGCGATGCGTGCCGTTGTACCGTAGGCGGCGATCACGATATCAGCATCCTCGGTCTGCACCTCTTCGTAGCGCACCTCGTTCTTCTCGATCTCGTGGTAGCGGCGCTGCAATTCGAGGTTCATCTGTTTGAGGACCTCCGGATCGAGATCGAAGCTCAGAATGATGTTCGGGTCCCGCCCCTTGGCTCCGGTCGTCGCCCACTCCTTCTTCGGAAGCGATGCGATATCGATCGGCTCGGGAAGCTCCACCGGCTCCATCATCTGCCCGAGCATCCCATCAGCGAGGATCATCACTGGCGTGCGGTACTTATCGGCAAGATCGAAGGCGAGCATCGTCAGCGTTCCCGCCTCGGGAACAGTGGATGGGCCGAGGACGATCATATGGTAGTCCCCGTGTCCTCCTCCTTTTGTTGCCTGGAAGTAGTCGCACTGCGATGGAGCAATATCACCCAGGCCTGGGCCTCCACGTACGATATTGACGATCACCGCGGGAAGGCTCGATCCAGCAAGATAAGAGATCCCTTCCTGCTTCAGGCTGATCCCAGGGGAGGAAGAAGAAGTCATCGTACGCACCCCGACCGAAGCCGCACCGTAGACCATGCTGATCGCCGCCAACTCGCTCTCTGCCTGCACAAACGTGCGTCCAAGTCGAGGCATGTGCTCCGCCATGTGTTCCAGAAGCTCAGCCTGCGGGGTGATCGGGTAGGCGAAATAGCACTGGCAACCAGCGCGTATCGCCGCCTCGGCGATCACCTCGTTCCCCCTCATCAAAACCTTCTCTCCCATCATCTCCTCCTAAGTGCAGCCTACAGGCAGCAGCCTTACAGGCAGTAGCCTTTCAGGCAGCGACCTTCTCTTTGTAGACCTCAATCGCGACATCGGGACACGTCATAGCGCAGAAAGCGCAGCCGACGCACGCCTGCGGGTCTTGCATATGGACAACGTTATATCCACTCTGGTTGAGCTGTCCTGAATAGGCGAGCACCTGATGTGGACATGCGGCAATGCACAACCCGCATCCCTTACAGCGTTCCTTGTGGATCACAACCATCCCTTTCGGCACGGTGACCTCCATTTTGCTCATTGTTGTTGTAGAACTCTTCGTTAAGCCGTTTGCCACGGTTCTTGTGCAAGCGTGCAAGGCTCTTCTCAGCTTTGAGGATCCATTCCTCTATCCGTTCTTCGATCGATGGACCATCCGGTAGAGAGCTTGTCGTTCTTGCGTGTGGGGAGTAATTGGTCAATGCGTGATTCATCTGAGCAAACTCCTGATCAAATTGGACTATACTAGCATCCAGTGCCTCTTGTGCTATGGACAGGGAATAGCTACCATCCTCTTCCTGCACACCGAGCGAGACACGCACCTGGGCACCAGAAGAGAATTGCTCCATCATCGTTTCGATCGACAATGAAGCGGAAGCATGTACAATACCGGTATTCTCATCGGATAAGAGAACGACAAGCCCTCTCTCTGTGACCTTGTCAACCCTTCCGATGACCGTCTCTCCAATCTCTAATGGCATCACATCACCTAAGTTATGGGAAGCCCCTTTACACCGTCATCCCGATCGAGGAGGGAACCCTTTTTTCATCACATTAGATAACTTTTCTGACCTTTCCCGACTTGATACACCGCGTGCATGCGTTAATCCAGACTTTCTTCCCATCGACATAAGCGTGTACTCGTTGGATGTTTGGCATCCGCACGTGCCGCGTGTGGCGCATGGAATGGCTTACCAAGTTTCCAGCCGATGGCCGCTTACCACAAATATCGCAAACTTGAGACATTGGACTCACCTCTTCTAAGATTACTTACTTACCCTTGCCAATACAGGCTCAACGTACACCGGCTCAAGATCATAGAGCTGATCCCGCAAGAAGCTCTGAGCACCGAGGCGAGCGATCGTTGCCGGAGACTGCCGATTCAACTCCGCGGGAGCGCAATTAACAAGACAATACTCTGCTCCACAGCGCTTCACCAAGCGCTCACGTAGCCCAGCAACACCGCTTCCGATCACGCGCAACGGCCTCTTCTCCGCGCAAATTGCCTCCACCACCCTATCTCCCGGGAAGACCCCCGCCTGACGCAAGGGAGTCTCACCGGCAAACCACTGCACATAGTACAGGTCGCGGCGGTTCTCTATCACAACACACACACGTGTGTGGGCATCTGATGCGTCTTGCTCGCGAAACATACGCCACCCATCAATCCCCACAAGGGGGATCTTCGCTGCTTGACATATCCCCTTTGCCGTCGCCAAGCCAATCCTCAGGCCAGTGAACGACCCTGGCCCACTGTTCACACTCACAAGCTCGACGTCAGAGATCTCCGTCGCACAATCGCTGAGTGCCTGATCGATTAATGGCAGAAGCTCCTCTGCATGCTGCAAGGGAGACTTCATCATCACTTCCGTCAGCGTTTCATCGTTCTTACACAGTGCCACTCCGCCTTCAGCTGCGGATGTATCTATGCCTAAAGTTATCATTCCATGACAATGGTAAGTCCGTGCCTGTCTGTTTTCAAGTAACGATCCGCTCTTGCGGCCAATCGAATGTAGCGAGCAACGTGCGGGCACGCTCAACATCGCGCTCCATTTGTCGTTGGAGTTTAACAAGTGATGGGAAAGAGCGATCATCGCGTAGCCTGCGCAAGATTTGTATCTCCAGAATTTTTCCGTACAGATCATCAAATATAGTTGGCTTATTCATATCTGTAGCGCTTGTTTCCGCGAATAGGTGCACCTCGCAGCGACGGTCTGTACCGTTCACCGTTGGACGCGTGCCAACGTAAAGGAGCCCAGGTGACTTACCCCCGTTCCAGAATGCATGCGCAAGGTAGATCCCATCCTTTGGAAGGAGGATCTGCGCATCGATCGATAGGTTTGCTGTTGGGTGGCCGAGATCTCTTCCCAGACGATCGCCGTGGACAATCTCTCCCACAAGAAGAGGAGGACGTCCGAGGAGAAGACCCGCTTCTTCGATCATCCCAGCGGAAATAAGACGACGGATGCGCGTGCTGCTCACTGGAGATGCATCGACGACAAGGGGAGGAACAGCGACGACCGATGCTGATTCCTCCTTGCAGATCTCCCGGATTAGTGCAACATCACCCGCTCGATCCCGTCCGAAGCGGAAGTTCTCCCCCACAACTATTGCTTGCGCGCGCAGGTCTCCAAGGAGAGCCTTTCGCACAAACTGATCAGGAGCGATACTAGAGACGTTCTCAAAGTTCACCCTCTCCACGCGGTCGACGTATCGCTTAAGTAGCTTTATCTTTGCCTCCTCCGGTAGGAGGAGCCCTCGTTTTTCTCCCCGCACAGCCAAACGCGGTGGAAAGACAAACGCATACGCCACGCGTTGCAAACCCTGTTTCATAGCAATCTCATTTAGCAAAGCAAGGATGACCTGGTGCCCTCGATGTACACCATCGAACGTTCCGATCGCCACGACGCTCTTTCCTTTGCTGATTCTAGACATGATATGGAGATGGTAACACAAGCAAGTATTCCTCGCAGAGGGCTCGAAGTGATGCTAAATAGAAGCCGCATTTGGCTCCAGTATCCACGCTGTTTGCTTGCATGAGAAGGGGAGCGTTTCTTGTCTTCTGCCCGGTTCTCAAGACGAGTAGTTGCCCGATGTGTGACACGATATCCTCCCCAACCTCCAGCAGGCTGTCCGACATGCGTGATAGCGTTAGCCTATTCGGTGACAATGTTGTCATGATAACAGTCTATGCAGGTTCAAAGCCTGCAGACTCCGGTGATATGACCGGTCCCAGATTGCAGACTGAGATAACACTGTGGGATCCACAGATCGCAGGAATCTATCAGCGGTCAAACGGGCTGTTCATAATCGATCAAGACGGGATCATTGCTGAAATGGACGAGCCTTGGGCCAGCATCAGGTGCGGTGTGCCGCGGGGAGGCTACCGCCTTCTTAGGCAGGGTGAGATCCAGGACATTATTGCCAACCTATTGTCCAGGTACAAGTCGCATTGATTCAGCCAGTCAAAGAGGAGAGGGCGTCATATAGCCGACCGCGGAGGTGACAATACAACTGGAGCCTAGGGGACTCGAACCCCTGGCCTCTTGCATGCCATGCAAGCGCTCTCCCAGCTGAGCTAAGGCCCCATATGTGTGTATTTGTTACCCGATTGGCGTTCTATTTTCAAGGCTCCTCGCTATTGGATGTGGGTAACCGGCCTGG
>CAYQFN010000024.1:0-9362 GCA_964416685.1 uncultured Thermotogae bacterium
GAAGAACCTCAACCAGAATCGCATCCGTCCGCCCGTCCGCCAGGAGCTCCTGGCGCGCGATCTGCAAGGCGTCACCAAGGGCTGATTTTCCTCCCGTCTCTGTGTCCACGATCGCCGTTTTCACTGCAACACGGCTTGAGGTCAACGGGACCGCAAGCTGGGCCGTTGTTGAGAAGGTGACGACGCCAAACCGGTCATCTTCGGAGAACGAATCCATAAGATCAAAGGCAAACTGTTTTGCCGCAGCGAGCTGTGCTGTGGCCGATGAGTCGATCACGAATACACAATCGATTGGAAATCGTCCCGCCCGCCCTACACCTTGAACGGCAAGATTGATGATTGCCGTATCCGGCGAACCCGTACCAACGACGTAAATCTCCTGCGGGCTGACGTACTGCTGTGCCTGCAGATACGTTCCATCGGCAAGGACCGGCAGAGCGAACAGGGCCAGTACCAGTAACAAGACGGCGAGGGGTTTCCCCCTCGCCGCTATACTATTCTGTCTCATTATCAATCATCTCCTTGGCTTGAACGAAGCTATTTGCCACACGGAGTACAGGCAGCACCGCCATCGCAGACGCCCTGCACCGCTCCAGGCAACGGATCGCAGATGTTCGTGTTCGTCAGCCAGTAGGCGATGATCGTCTTCAACGTCTCATAGGTGACCGTCTGTCCGCCAGTGCGCGGGACAACCTCGTCCTCTAACCAGAACGCAATCGCGCGCTGCACCTGCTGGAAGGAGATCTTATCAGAAAGGTTGATGTCTATCGTATCGTTATCTACATCCCAGCGTGAGATAGCGACAACGACAGGGACCGAATCGCTGATTACGACCGTGCTGTCGCCCGTCACGTGTGTGTCCTGGCAAGGGAGGGCTGCATCGACGATTCCCTGTATGTCATCGCTGCTCACGTAGCAGGGGTCATTTGCACTGCTCTCGATCGCCTGCGTCTGTGGAACCTCAACCTGGTAGATGATAGTCTTCATCGTCCCTGCCGGGATCTTGCTCGGGAAAACCCACTCCACCTGAGAGCGCTTGTAGATGAACCCATCGTTCTCAATTGGGGTTACCTTCCATCCGGTCGGCAGATCCTCGGCTAGACCAACACCGTACATGTCCTGATCGGCGCTGATCTCCACCTTGACGGTGAATGTATTCCCCGCGGGGTTCCCGTCTCTGCCGATGTAGTTCAGCAGCACATTGTTGCAGGGTACAGGCGTCGCGATCGTACGCACGGCATTGATATTCGCCTGCGGAACCGCAGGAAGATCGACGTCGACCGGCGTGCACGTGTAGGCATACGCCGAGATCTCCTTCATCCCTTCCAGGTCGATGCTCGCACCTTGCGTCCACGGCACGTACTCATCGTTCTGCCACATCTCGAGCGCGCGGTTCAGCTGATTCGGCGCAATCTTCTGTGACAAACGCAGGTCGATCGTATCCTCGCTGTCATCCCCGACCTGGGGAACAAGGTGCGCAATAGCTGTTTTCAATGGAAGTGCGTCCGTGATCTCGACCGTCGAGTCGCCATCGACAGGAAGCTCAAGCGCCGGGGTACGGGCTTGGAATGTTCCAGTGATGTCGAAGCATACGGGAAGGGTAGTTGCGACCAGCGAGCTGCTGTCGGGGACCGTCACCTCATAGGAGATAACTTTGGTCGTCCCTGATTTGATCTCGTCGATGAAAACCCACTGCACCGCCGATCGCTTGAAGGCAGCACCTGCATTCTCCAACGGCTTGATCTTCCAACCAACAGGAAGCTTCTCTTCTAGACCAACACCCGCAAGGTCCATCTCGGGTTCGATACGGACAACAACCTTGAACGTGCTTCCAGGAAGCGCCGAAACAGTGGATATAGTCCGCGTTACTTTCACAGCAAGGTCAGATATGTTGAGATCCACTGTCGATCGCGCGGTCGCTCCTTCAGAATCCGTCGCTTTCAGTGTAACACTCTTCATCCCCGCTACGGTGTAGCTGTGCGTAACAACAGGATCAGTCGTCGTCAGGTCGAATAGACCATCGCCATCGAAGTCCCAGTCGTACTCAGAGATCGATCCGTCGGAATCGAATGTGGCGCTGGCATCGAATGTGATCGGCTCATTGATATGTGGCTTAGCTGGTGTAGTAACAAACGAGACCTGCGGCGGCTCATTTGGCGTACCCTTGACGATGATCGGATCGATCAGATTGAGGTCCACCTCTTGCGGAGAGGAAATATCCCCGGAAAGGAACTTTACCGCCGTGATTCCGGATGTCCACTGCGGAAATGCCGTCATTTCAAACTCTGCACCCAGCGGACCAAGGACCATCCCGTCAGCTTTCCCATCATCCCATGTCCAAGAGACATTCCCCGTGGGTGGAGTCAACTCCCACACCTCGCGGAAGTCTACCGACCCATCATCCTGTACTGTGAACCCTGCTCCAGCAGGTACACCGGAGAGCTTCATCGTCGTTGAACCGGCTGTTCCCCCCGTACCGCTCAGAAGGACGAACAAGGATGTTTCACCCGTCGTTGTATTACGATACAGGAACAGCACCGCAGTGTTCGTCTCTTCTAGGCCTGTGCTCGACTGGCTGTTCGTTAGATTGTAGAAATCGCTAGCAGCGGCCGAACCAGCAAGCGGTGTGATCTGCACCTTCTTTTCCCCTTGGCTAACCGTGTAGTACCCTGACTCCTGGGCAAGTACACTCGCCGGGAAGAGGAGGGTGCCGAGTACCAAGAGGAGGAAAAGGCCGTAAAGGCTGACCTTATACACCTTCATTGCTACCTCCTTTGTGCTCATCTTTTTCGCTAAGTTTGTAAGAATACACGAGTATCATTCTACCAATCACCTTCCTTGAAAGTCTGTAACGTCAGTTACCCCCTTCTTCGCCCCAACTCACAGCGAAACCGCCAATTGGTATAGCGCTTCATCGATCGCTCGTTTCGCAGCCTCTGTTGGGTCCGCCATCAACAGCGACAAGAGGGGCTTATCCTCCGTCGTAACTGTCGTTGTGAACTCTATATCACCAGAAGAACTAAAAACCGTTACAAAGACGCTTACCGTTGCTGCCTTGTCCAGCCCCAACACGAGGCCGAGTGGACTGGTGAGCAACTTCACTGAATCACCGAGAAAGGAGCTAGCCCCGAGGAAGAGCAGAGAACGCTCAGGGCTGAAGGAGATGGTGCTCTCCCAGCGCACTATGCGAAACACGATAAGATGGTCAGCGTCAAGTGTCTGCGCCAGTTTCCTCATTCCAGCAAGGGGAACGCTATTCCCGATGTAGGTGTTCGTAAGTCGCTGCGCATACATCAATTCCCCGGCCGAGGCAACCGCGCAGCCTGTGATGATCGCGCAGTGTTGACTGGCGTAACTCTTCAAGATGTCCAGCTGTGCCGCTGGAACTGGCACTGCCGCCTGCACGAACACACCTACTTTTTCCCTCTGGCCAAGAACGGGTACAACTGCCGTCAAGACGACCACGAGAATAATAAGCCCGTACGACGTGGCCCGCGTTCTAGTTAACATAATTCCTCCCACCACCCGTGTGCATGCGTGTTTCATTGCTTGAAGTCTAGCCCAGTTGGCTGGTTGGGAGAAAGGAAGGGTGTCGAAAGTCACACCCGGCTTTGTCTAGGGGGGTATAGACAAATGTCCGCTGATGCTAAGCCGAAGATCTTGGACAAAGAAAAGGGCCATCAACCTTTGGAGTGTGACATGTCCCACTCCAAAGGTTGATGGCTTGCATAGGTAGATTGCTAAAACGAAAGTTCCTTGGGGCTCTGTGCCGTGTGCGGATGCACAGGTCCCGCATAGACCTTCAGCTTACGCAGCATCCGTCGCCCAAGTATGGTCTTGGGAAGCATGCGGCGAACCGCTTCACGCACCGGGGCAGTCGGGCGACGCTCAACCAGCTTGCGATACGTCATCTCTTTCAGACCACCGATGTAGCCAGTATGACGTTGATAGAGCTTCTGATCCCATTTATTCCCGCTCAGACCAACCTTTTCGGCATTGATCACAACGACATAGTCGCCGGTATCGACGTGTGGTGTATAGATCGGCTTGTGCTTTCCCTGCAGAACGAACGCGATCTCGCTCGCCAATCGCCCCAATGGTTTGCCATCGGCATTAACCACGTACCAATCTCTATTCCAGCTCTTGCCTATCTCCTCATTCTTTGCCACAAAGGTGCGTTGCATGATCATTACTCCTTGATTTCCAGTTGAGAAATTCATTATATCCGCCCCTTTAAGCCCTGTCAAAACCGCTACGAATCGTCTCCTCAGGTGATGGTCCCACAGAGACGATAGCTATAGGTACGTCGAGTGCGTTCGAGACCAAATCAAGATACGCTCGCGCAGCGGATGGGAGATCGGCGTATTCTTGCAGATTGCTGATGTCGTCGTCCCAGCCAGCGACAGTATCGTAGATCGGTTCGCACAGGGCCAGATCCTCTGTCGATGTAGGAAATGCCGTGATCTCATGACCATGTAGTTTGTAGGCACGGCAAACCTTGATCTCTTTAAGACCAGTTAAGATATCGAGCTTGGTGATCGCAAGTCCAGTGGGAGCGTTCAACCGGACCGCGTGGCGCAGCGCAACGAGATCGAGCCACCCGCAACGGCGGGGACGCCCGGTGGTCACACCGTACTCCGAACCAGCCTCTTGGAGCCATTTTCCTTCCTCACCACGAAGCTCCGTTGGGAAGGGCCCTCCTCCCACGCGCGTCGTGTACGCCTTGGTTACCCCCAAGCGACGCTCGACATGAAGATGCCCGATTCCTATGGCGTGCGGCAGGCCCGCATAGACGGTTGAAGATGACGTGACGTACGGATAGGTCCCGTAGTCGACGTCAAGAAGTGCGCCTTGTGCCCCCTCGAAGAGGACCTCTTCCCCACGCGCCATCGCCCCCTCGATCGCCGCAGGCACATCTCCAATAAAGGGGATAAACGGCTGTGCGGAAGCAAGCAGATCATCCGCAAGCCCGCTAGCAGATAACCTCATAATCGGCTCCGCCTGCGGCCATGTACGTTGCAGTAGATCCAACCGGCCGCTCAATTTCGCCTCCAGGTGTGATCTATCCAAGAGATCGATCGCACGAATCCCGAGGCGTCCTGCCCGATCCCGATAAGCGGGGCCGATCCCGCGCCTTGTCGTACCGATCGCCTTTCCACTGCCTTCCAAGTCCTCAAGGAGGCGGTGATAAGGCATGATCAGATGTGCGTTCTCTGCTATCAGAAGCTCCGGCTTGTGGCCGAGATGATCTACGACACGTTCGTACTCCTCGCGCAGCACGCCAAAATCGATGACCATCCCACCAGCCAAGACCGATGTCACTCCAGGATAGAAGGCACCGGCAGGGATCTGGTGCGTGCCGAACTTCACCCCGCGGTCGATCACGGTGTGGCCCGCGTTGGGCCCACCGTTGAACCGCACGACCATCTTAGCACCCTTTGCGAGCAGGTGAGTGATCTTTCCCTTCCCCTCATCGCCCCACTGCATTCCCAACACCGCTGTAGCCATCTCAGCCTTCCTTCCTATCGACGCGCCGCAGGCCGACCTTGAGCATCGCACCTTCGATATCAAATTCCTGCACTATCTCTTGCTTGCCTTCAATCTTATCCTCAACCGAACTTGCCAGCACCTCGGAAGCAATCGCCTTGGTATTCTCCGCCATCACCTTTGCTGTAGCCTCATCTGCTTCATAGGAGAGCACAATGCGATCAGTGACATCGAAGCCCGCCTCCTTGCGGAGAACTTGAATGCGATGAGCGATCTCCCGAACCCAGCCCATCTCCCGCAGTCGATCATCGACATATGTGTCCAACAGAAGCCGTGTCCCTCTCTCCTCTGCAAGGATAAAACGTTCCGGGAGCTGAAGTTCGAAGATCACATCGTCTGAGATGATTTCGATGCTCTCTCCATCCAACTCAATTGTGGCCACAGCCTCCTTCAGCGCACCCTGGATAGACTCAGCACTCTGGGCCTTGATCCATTCCGCGGCAGCCTTTGCCTGTGAACCGAGTCGCGGGCCAAGAGTGCGAAAGTTGGGCGTAGGGATCTGTGTGAAATAGCTTGCCAGATCGGGTACTAGCTCAACCTTCTCCACATTGAGCTCGGTATCGATCAGCGCCACGACCTCCTCGCTCAAGCTGGTTTCGTCGAGGTCCGCGCTCTCAGCAGTGGAGACGATGACGCGCGCAAGCGGCTGGCGGACCCTCACCTGCGCCTGATTACGCGCCTGGTGCCCAAGCGAGACGATCCGGCGGGCAAGATCCATCTGCCTTTCAAGATCGATATCGATTACATCGCCATCAGCACTCGGGTAGCGGCATAGATGCACACTCTCCGCGTCATCACCCGTGCGCAGCCGCTGGTAGATCGCCTCGCTGATGAACGGTACGAATGGGGCGAGGAGCTTTGAAAGTTCCATCAGAACACGGTACAGCGTAGCGTACGCGGCAACCTTATCGGCACCCATCCCTCCTCTCCAGAAGCGCCGCCGCGACGAGCGCACGTACCAGTTGGAGAGATCATCCAAGAAACCATCAAGCGCAGCGGTCGCCGATACGACGTCGTAGGCATCAAGGGAATCGGTCACTTCCTTCGCCGTTCCCGCCAAACGAGACAGGATCCAACGATCGAGCACCGTTAGATCACTCGCGACGAGCATGTCTCGCTGGGGATCAAAGTCGTCGATCGACGCGTACAGGGCGAAGAAGTCATAGGTGTTGCGCAGCGTATCGAGGAACTTGTACAAGGCATCCTTAACAACATCAGCGCCGAGGCGCTTGGACTTCCAAGGCGCGCTCGAAGAGTACAGGTACCAACGCAGCGTATCCGCGCCGTAGACGTCGATCAGCTCCCAGGGATCGATTACGTTTCCCTTGCTCTTGCTCATCTTAACCCCATCTTCATCGAGGCCGAGACCGGTAACGACACAGTTGCGATACGGCGCCTGGCCGTGGATGATCGTACTCGTGGCAAGGAGCGTGTAGAACCAGCCGCGGGTCTGATCCATCGCTTCGCAGATAAAGTCAGCGGGGAACGAGTCCTCAAACTTCTCCACGTTCTCAAACGGGTAGTGCCACTGCGCGGTGTGCATCGATCCCGAATCAAACCAGGTATCGATTACGTTCGTCACACGGTGCATCGTCTTGCCGCACTTGGGACAGTTAAGATCGACCTTGTCGATGTACGGGCGGTGCAGCTCAACACTCTTTGCCAGATCCTTATCGAGGGCCCGCTGCACAAGCTCATCGCGGCTACTAATTGCAATCGTCTCCCCGCATTCCTCGCATACCCACAGGTTGAGCGGTGTTCCCCAGTAGCGGTCACGGGAGAGAGCCCAGTCCTTCAGGTTAGCGAGGAAGTCCCCGAGCCGTCCGGTCCCCACGTGTGGCGGATACCAGTTGATCGCTGCATTATTGGCGATCATCTGATCCTTCACCGCCGTCGTCTTCACGAACCACGAATCGAGGGCGTAATAGAGGAGTGGCGTATCGCAGCGCCAGCAGAACGGGTAATCGTGCTCATATAGAGCGAGCCGGTACAGGAGCCCGCGCTCCTTCAGATCATCGACGATCTTCGTATCGGCCTCTTTCACGAACATTCCCTCGCACATAGGGAATGCCTCCGTGAACTTCCCAGCCAAGTCCACTGGCTGGAAGAATGGGAGATCGCGATCGAGTCCGAGCTGGTAGTCGTCCTCACCGAACGCCGGAGCCGTGTGCACGATCCCTGTTCCATCCTCCATGTTGACAAAGGAGGCGGAGTGCACCCGGTAGGCGCATTCATCATCCAACAGGCGGTACGGCGGCTCGTAGGAGAGACCGACCAGATCCGTTCCGGAAAACTCTCGTATGACTTCGTAATCCCCATCGATGGCACTTTCGAGCAGCTCCTTGGCGATGATGATCCGCTCACCTTCCTGCTCAACTTCAACATAGGTCGCGCCTTCCGCCACGGCGAGGCCAACGTTCGCAGGAAGAGTCCACGGGGTCGTCGTCCAAGCAAGGAGCGATGTCGCGCCGGCAAGCTCGATGTTGTACTGGGCGTCGCTATCCGAGACGATCGGCATCCGCACAAAGACTGATGGATCCTTCACCGCACGGTACCCCTGCGCCACCTCATGCGAGGAGAGGCCCGTCCCGCAACGGGGGCAGTAGGGGAGGATCTTGTGGCCCTTGTACAGGAGCCCGTCGTTGTACATCTTAGCAAGTTCCCACCACACGCTCTCGATGTAGTCGTCGGTGTAGGTAACATAGGCGTTCTCGAGATCGATCCAAAATCCCATCCGCTCGATCACCCGCTCCCACTCACCCTTGTACTTCCAGACTGATTCCTTGCAGCGCTTCACGAACTTCTCCACGCCGTACGCCTCGATCTCGGGCTTGCTGTTGACACCGATTGCCTTTTCCACCTCGAGCTCGACGGGAAGACCGTGCGTATCCCAGCCGCCCTTGCGCGCGACGTAGAACCCCTGCATCGTCTTGTAGCGAGGGAAGAGGTCCTTGTACACACGCGGCATCAGGTGACCGAAGTGCGGCTTACCGTTCGCCGTCGGCGGCC
This sequence comes from uncultured Thermotogae bacterium, assembly GCA_964416685.1. Classification (GTDB taxonomy): domain Bacteria; phylum Bipolaricaulota; class Bipolaricaulia; order UBA7950; family UBA9294; genus M55B144. Next base: position 8,557 of record CAYQFN010000024.1, read on the forward strand.
CCTCGAAGAAGACGTAGCGCGGGCCGTCCTTGCTTGCATCCAGAGACTTCTGAAACGTCCCCTTCTCCTTCCAAAACGCCAAGACCTCCTGTTCTCGATCGACAGGGTTCTTGATCAGCTTCTCATACTGCGACATCACTCTCTCCTTCACACAGACACGCTCATACTACGTACAAAACCAGGTAAGAATCGACAACAGGAAATACCGCGGGTGCCCCGCTAACGGGGCACGCTAATATAGATCAGAAGTGGCAAGAAAACAACACTTATCGTCGGCATAAAATGGTCACGAGTCATCTTAGCGTCGCAAACACGCAGAATCAAGGGCAATCATGTAGGATGTTCCCACCCAGCTCCTTGTGAGTCTCAGCAGATGATATCTATGACCTCAGCTATGCAGAATTAGTATAAGAGAAACTCGCCTCCAAGTAAAGAAGGTACAGTTTATGGTGAAAGACATCTGCCCTCTCTGAAACTCTTAGCACTTAGCCCTCATCTTAGTTGCCGTACGTGAAATACAAGAGATCCTCCTGATAATGTTGCATTGTCGGCCACCCCGTTATGATCGCCTCATGGGCGGAGAGATACGCGACAGATTTTGGAGGCGCGCGAGCAGCCTCCTCTTTCTTGGGCACTTCATGAACGATGGATACGGAAGCTTCTTCGCCCCTCTCCTCCCTCTATTGATAAACAGGCTTGATCTGTCCCTGGCCATGGCTGAACTCATGGGGACCACGCGTATTCTGTTCAATTCCTTTACCTAACCGCTATTCGGGTAGATCGTCGATCGCATGAACCGGCCTCTT
>CAYQFN010000024.1:9462-15851 GCA_964416685.1 uncultured Thermotogae bacterium
TTCCTTTACCTAACCGCTATTCGGGTAGATCGTCGATCGCATGAACCGGCCTCTTATTGTAGCCCTCGGCCCCGTTCTCACCATTATCGCAATGAGCATGATCGGTAAGGTGACGAGGTCGTCGCAGTTGTTCCTCGTGTTGATCGTCGGTGCATTAGTACGACCCTGTTCCACCCAGCGGCCGCTGCACTCGTTGGAGGAGTAAAGGGTGCGGGGAATCGTGACGCTTTGATGGCCTTGTTCTCTGCCGGGCGAACGATGGGCGCAGCACTGGCTCCAGTCATGATCATCCCTTTTATTGCGTCGTTTGGGACCACGCGTACACCGTTTCTCATCATAGCCGGTTTAGCAGTGGTCCTCGCTTTCGGACTGTCCTTGCGAGGAAACCTTCCCATCAGAGAGGAGCACTCACATGAGCGAATGCATATCGACGATTTTCCTAAACCACTTGTGCTGCTGTGAGTGATCATCGTTCTACGCGGAATGGCAGGGGCCACGTTTTCCAATTTCCTCGCGGTGTTGGTAACAGACAGGGAAGGATCGCACCTGCTCGGCGGGGCGGCAATCTCGGTCTTCCTGATCACGAGGCGCTGGGAGGGCCCCTTGCCGGCAAGACATCCGATCACATCTGGCGCAAGTTGGTGATATTCACAACCATCCTGCTCGCCGCGCCGTTTCTCCTCATCTTCCTTCACGGCCCGACATGAGCCATGCTTCTCTCACTTGCCCTAGCCGGCTTGTTCCTCTTCTCCTCAACGCCAGTGGGGATCGTAGCAGCGCAAGATATCCTGCCGGGCAAGACAGGACTCGTGTCGGGAATCGTGATGGGTATGGCCTGGGGAATCGCCGGGCTCACGTTGATGCCAGCAGGCTGGCTGGCCGATCGATTCGGGTTAATCAGCGTAATGACCTGAATCGCCCTCCTCCCGTTGGTGGCAGCAATCCTCGCCCTGTTCTACCACGACGCAAAGCAGCCATGCGTGGCAAGTAATGAGTGATGAGTCCTGTCTGATACTCCGGCTCAGGAAGCAAGGGAACAGTATTCTGTCTGCCACTTGTGGTCAGGGCTTCGTTATCCACTCCAAACAGCGAGGAAGCAGATCAGATCTCTTCGCGCACTTGCGAGAGGACGCTTCTGATTTCTCTCATCACGCGTCACTCATGACCCATTACTGCTCTAAGCCGCTAGAGATACCGCAGCGCTTCTCGCGCCACGTGTACGCGGCGCTCATCTTCCAGCCAGCGAGCAAGTTCGGGGCGCACTACTTCTGGCTTCTTCCGCCCTAACTTCCACATCGCGGCGGCAACCGCACGCCAAACGTAGCGCCGCTCATCAAGGGAGAGCTTGCGCAGCACGATCAACGCCCGCTTCACAAGCGGAGGCGCACCAGAGGCGGAGAAGGCCATCGCCACGTTCCACAGCGTCTGGTCATCGGCGCTCGTTGACCACTTCACCAGATACTCGAATGTGATTCCCGGGTAGTGCCTGAGCATCGCGTTTCCCAGTGCGAACGGGCCAAGGTTCCTCCTTACTATTTTCGCCCTGTCGGCAAGGAGAGGCTCGATGAGTTTCAGGAGGGGTTCGCCCCACCCCGGGGTTCGCGTCTGCGAAGCCTTGATTACAGCAATGAGTACAGCCCTGCGTACCTTATCAGATTGATCACTGCGCCATTCGCGCAATACCTCACTCATTCCATCAAAGTCATCCCGCAATGCCCTTCCGCACGCCTCCCCCGCCGACTCACGCACGGTCCAATCGGGATCTTCGACAAGATCATATAGAAGCATAACAGACTTCTCCGGATCCTTAAGGTAGCACTCGCCGATCAGCCCGCAGGCAAGGTGCCGCAACTTCGCCTCTTCGCAGGAAGCGAACCGCTCCGCAACATGCAGCAGCGCTTCGTCGTGGGTGCGCATGCGCACCATTTGCTTTACCGTGTAATGAACCTCCGGCATGCCCGCTCCCTGAAGCACAGAAGACAGCTCTTCCAACTCGCCCGTTTGGATGACTCGATCTATCGCTTCGCGCATTGCACCCCTCCCAAAGACTGGACTTAGAGTACCATTAAACTTTCAAGCGCCCCGCATGTCAAACGATCGCGCAGGTTTGCTTGTCGAGGTTCCATCTTTCCACTAACATAAACATCAGTAGGAGGAGGGATATATGCGCAAACCAATGGTCGTTCTCGCTATCGTGCTTATTCTTTTTTCGCTTTCGGCTACCAGCCTCGCGCAGGATACTGCCGAGAACCTTTCCGATTCCCGTAGCTTCGGGATCGGGATGCAGGTCGGTCTTCCGGTGGGAGGCTTGGTGAGCGCTCGCTATTGGTTCAACCGAAGCGTTGCTGTGGAGGGGATCGTCTTCGCCTGGGGAGATGCTAACGACTACTTCGGAGTCGCCTCCGGGCGCGTCCTGTACAAGCTGAGCGACAGACCGACGGTGGATTTCTACGTCGCATCTGGGGTCACGTTCCCTTTCTCCGCATATGGGCATGATCCTCTGCTCTTCTCGGCAGCTGGGGGGATCGAGGTCAACTTTGCGTTCGCCAAGAACCTGGCGTGGAACGTCGAGTTCGGGGGGACGATGTCTAGCACAGGGGACCTGACGATGGCACTTGGCACAGGAATTCACTTTTACTTCTAGTAAGGAGGCACCGGGTGGAACAAGGGGAAATGTACAAACCGTACCGCATCAAGATGGTCGAGCCGATCACGGTCCTCTCACGCGAGGAGCGTAAGAGGAGGATCGAGGAAGCCGGGTACAACGTATTCAACCTGAACGCGGATGACATCTACGTGGATCTTCTCACCGACTCTGGGACCGGGGCGATGAGCCAGGCCCAGTGGTCGGCGATGTTTCTCGGAGACGAGTCCTATGCCGGGAGTCGCAGCTTCCATCGATTCGAAACAGCAGTGCGAGATATCTTCGGATTTCGCTACTTCCTCCCTACTCATCAGGGACGCGCAGCGGAGAACGTCCTCTTCTCCGCGGTGGTGAAGGCGGGGGACATCATCCCCAACAATATGCACTTCGATACCACGCGGGCCAACCTCCTCGCTAACGGAGGAGAACCTGTAGATCTCGTGATCGAGGAGGCGTACGACCCTCAAGCTGACCTCCCGTTCAAGGGGAACATGGATACCGATAAGCTCACCGCCCTGATCGAACGGGTCGGGGAAGATCGCATTCCCCTCATTATGATGACGATCACCAACAACAGCGGTGGCGGGCAACCGGTCTCGCTTGCAAACCTACGAGCGGTGAGTGAGATCGCCCATGCCCATGGGATCCCGTTCTTCATCGATGCCTGTCGCTACGCGGAGAACAGTTTCTTCATCCGCGAGCGGGAGGAGGGATACCAGGATAAGGAGCCGATCGAGATCGCGCGTGAGATCTTCTCTCTGGCGGACGGGATGACGATGAGCGCGAAGAAGGACGGCCTGGCGAACATCGGCGGGATCCTGGCGATGAACGACCCTGCGATCTTCGCAAGAGCGCGCGAGCGACTGATCCTGATGGAAGGGTTTTCCACCTACGGCGGGCTCGCCGGCCGCGACCTGGAAGCGATCGCGGTCGGCCTGTACGAGGCCCTCGATCTCGACTACCTGCGCGACCGGGTCGGCCAGGCCCGTTACCTCGGCGAGGGGCTGCAGGAGAGAGGGATTCCGATCGTCGAGCCGATAGGTGGACACGCGGTCTACATCGACGCGCGCACGCTCCTCCCCGACTTTCCGCAAGCGGAGTTTCCCGCCTGGTCGTTCTCAGTGGATCTGTACGTGGAGGCGGGAGTGCGGGCGGTGGAGGTCGGGAGTGTGATGTTCGCACATCCGGATGCCGAGGGGAGGATCGTCTACCCCAAGCTCGACCTCGTGCGCCTCGCCATCCCGCGGCGGATGTACACCCGCACGCACTTTGATGCAGTGATCGAAGGGGCGGCGGCGATCGCTGCACGCAAGGAGACGCTCCCCGGCTACCGGATCGTGGAGGGAGAGGGGCCATTGCGCCACTTCATCGCCCGTTTCGAGCCGATCGCCCGCAGTTGAAACGTTGATCGAAGGAGGGAAGATGCACCATAAACTCTACCGTAGTAGAACCGATGAGATTCTGGGCGGTGTTTGCGGCGGGTTGGGAGACTACTTTGGTATTGATTCCAACCTCATCCGCCTGATCTTTGTCATTCTCGCTCTGGTCAACGGCGTTGGAGTCCTGATCTACCTCGCACTGTGGCTTATCGTGCCGCGTGAGGACTTTGTAGACATCTCCGCACAGGAATGGATCCGTACAGGAGCCGAGGAGATGGCTGGGAAGGCGCGCGCTTGGGGAGACGAAGTCGGCCGTGCCTCACAGCGATCCAACCAGCCCGCCGGGGTGATCATAGGGGGTATCTTAATCGCACTCGGAGTCATCATGCTATTGCGAAATCTCGGCATCCTCCGGGCTGCTTGGCTGCGGTTCGATATCCTGTGGCCGGTGCTGTTGGTCGTGTGTGGGATCGTCATTCTTTGGCGCAGAAGAGGGGGAGCGAAGTGAGCGCACACAGACGCGCGGGGAGCTTTGTTCTGCCGCTTCTTCTCATCGCGACGGGGATCGTGCTCCTGCTCAACAACCTGGGCATCCTCGGCTGGGATGTGTGGGACGTGATCATCCGACTGTGGCCGATCCTCCTCATCGCACTCGGCCTCGATCTGATGATCGGGCGGAGCACCCAGCGGCGGTGGCCAGCAATACTGGCATTCGTGATAGTACTCATCATGGCCGTCTTCGCCCTCTTCCAAACGAGCGACCAGATGACGACCGAACGCCCATTCAGCCAGGGACTGAAAGGGGTCACGCAGGCCGATGTCTCACTCATATGTTCGTCCGGCTCGCTCCAGCTTGGGGCTTCGTCCACCTCAGGGATGCTGATCGAAGGGACGGTAACGCTGGGTTGGAGCGAGAACCTGAAGCACAGTTATGCGATCGCTGGAGAGAAGGGGGAGTTTACGCTTGCCAGCCAACAATTACCGTCCCTTCCCCTCTCTCCAAGAGCGGCTGACAAACCCTGGAAATTGCGGCTCACTCCGAATATCCCACTGCGCCTGCAGGTGGAATTAAAAGAGGGAACGGCTGCATTGAATCTGGAGCGGCTGAACCTGGTCGACCTGGATATTAGGACCGGAAGGGGAGAGTGCACCATCATCCTGCCAAGGAATGGAAGGCTGGAAGCGAGGATAAGAGCGGGAGGAGGCGACGTGACGATCGAGGTCCCCAGGGGCGTTGGTCTGCGTGTCTTCGTCGAGGCGGGTACGAACGATGTACAAGTGCCGATCGGGTACGAGTGCCAGGGCGATACCTATCTCTCCCCCACCTACGCGACCGCACCTGCTCGCATCGATCTGCGATTGACCGGCAAGGGGAGGATCAGCGTTCAGGAGCGGGCGAGCATATAAGGGGATGGACAGGGAGTGCAAGAGAGTCAACCCAGATAGGCAGCCTTTTCTAGCTTTTCCTCTCGGTACAATGGAACGATTTCTACTTTGAGAAATGTCACGTCATGTCGATCGTGAAAGGAGAACGATGAAAGTCTTGATCATTACCAGCAGTCCAAACAACAATGGCCTTACATCCGCGTGTGCAGAGGCGGCCCGTCAGGGAGTGATCGACAGCCGCAGCCCGTCACGGATGCTCAATCTGAACGATCTTTCCATCTCCCGCTGTGCCGTGCACAACGACGGCTGGGGAACCTGCAAGAGCAAGCATCATTGCCAACTGCAGGACGATTTTCAGAGCCTGCAGAAGACGATCGAGCAGGCAGAGGGGTACGTATTCATAACTCCGGTCTATTTCGGAGAGCCGAGCGAACCGATGAAGGCAATGATCGATCGACTGCGCCGTTGTGAAGCAACCAAGGACAACAACGCGGGAGAGAAGAGCATCCTCGCTGGCAAGCCAGCAGTCCTCGTCGCTGCCGCCGGAGGAAGCGGGCACGGGACACTCTCGTGTCTGGAGATGATGGAGCGCTTTGCGCTGCGCGTCGGGGCAAGAATCTTCGACACGATCCCGGTGACGAAGAACACGCGCGACTACCAACTGGAGACAATCCATGATGCGCTGGCGGCAATGGCTGCCGCCCCACCAATCCCCGAGCTGAGCCCAGCTAAGCGAAAAGAACGTCGCCCCACACATCGACGCAGGCGGCGATCGTAACAACGATCAGCTTCCAGTAGCCAGCCGGAACCTCTTCGGCTGGCTGTCTCTCCCCCTTGCGTGTCGGGTCTTTGTGCGAGTGCTGCAGCGCTCCAGTGCTGCAGCACTCCTGGGATGGGCAAGCCTCACCGCTCGCTAATCCTCGACTAAGCAGCAGAAATCGCCAAGCAAGCTTCTTATCGCTTTGCGTACCTCTCCCTCT
>CAYQFN010000025.1:0-11661 GCA_964416685.1 uncultured Thermotogae bacterium
AAGGGCTTAGCTAGCCAGCCGGTAGCCGAAGCCGCGCACGGTGAGCACAAGCTTGGGGTGGGAAGGATCATGCTCGATTTTCTTGCGCAACAAATACACATACTTTTGCACGTCCTGAGAGGTGGCGTAGCGGCTATCTGGCCAGAGGCGGGAAAGGATTTCTTCGCGAGAGAATACTCGCCCGGGTTCGGAGGCAAGGAGGCTGATCAGCGCGTATTCCTTGGGAGATAGGGTCAATTCCTTTCCCCGCAAGATGACGACCTTGCGCGCGTCGTCGATCTCCACTAATTGTCCATCCCTTGCTGGGAATGAACGCCGTAATACCGCTTCGATGCGCGCCTTAACCTCGGCAAGCTTGAATGGTTTAGCTATGTAGTCGTCCGCTCCTCGAGAGAGACCGCGGACCTTGTCGACCACCCGTCCGTACGCGGTGACCATGATCACCGGGCAGTCGCCGCGGGCGCGAATCCAATCGAGAACCTCCCATCCACTCATGCCGGGAAGCTTGACGTCAAGCAGGACAAGATCGGGCGGGGCTTCATCGAACATTCTGATGAGTTCTTCCCCACTGGGAGCACTCTCCACAGTGTATCCTTCAGCAATCAGCGATGAAGTGAGAATTTCGATGATGTCGGGCTCGTCTTCACAGATCAGTAACCGCATCCCGTCCCTCCCCCCTCGGTCTCTTCGGGAGCACTGGCCGGCAGCGTGATCGAGAAGGTGCTCCCCTTGTTCTCTCCTGCACTCTTCACCCAGATGGTACCGTTCATCTCATCCAGTAAGCGTTTGACGATAGACAGGCCAAGGCCATTTCCATCCGCTTTAACCCTGCGGGCTCTCTCTGAGCGGTGAAACTCGCTGAAGATAAGCTCACGCTCCCCCTCGCCAATGCCGATCCCCGTGTCCGAGATGACGACCTTGCCCTTGTTCGAACAGCGGGAGACGGAGACCGCGATCTTCCCACCACTGGGGGTGTAGCTGATCGCATTAAGCAGGACATTGGTGACAATCTGCATCACAGCGCCAGCATCGGCATACGCGTCAACCGGGCCGCACTCGTCGCTCAACTCAATCATTAGCCCCTTAGCTTCAGCCTGCGGTCTTAAAAGGTCGACCGCCTTATAGGTGACTTTGTTCAGGTCAATTACCGATAGTGAGAGATTGCTCTCCCCTGTATCGATACGAGAAACACTGAGTAGATCATCAAGCAGCTGCGTTAATCTCTCAAGCTGTAATTGGATACGCTCGATCCTTGCCTTCTGGTCTGGTCGTGGCTTCTCCTCTGCCAGGAGGTCGACAAACCCGCCGATAATCGTTATCGGGGTACGTAGCTCGTGCGATGCGACTGAGAGAAACCGCGTCTTCTCGCGACTGAGGCGTTCTACCTGTGCGGCGTAGTCCTGCAACCGTTGCAGGCTATTCTTGTTCTGTGTCACATCATGCCCGGCAAGAATCCAACCGGATTGTTCGCCTTGCTCATCGTACCGAGCTCGCCCGTACCAATGGATCGTCCTCTCCTCTCCGTTCTTGCAGCGGATCACCGTTTCTATCTGATGTAATGCATGCTGTTCTTTCTGCGTTGTATCGAGTTTCTCCCAGATCTTCGCCCGATACTCGGAATCCGGATACAGCAACTCCCAGATTGTAGTGTTTTTCAACACCTCCTCGTACGAGTAGCCACTGATCTCCTCTGCCTCATCATTCCACAGGATGATATTCCTGTTCTTGTCGGTGACAGTGATCCATACACCCGCTGTCTTGATGAGCTGCTCATTGAACTCATGCAATCTCTTCAGTTCAGCGAGCGCCTCTTTCTCCTGCGTGACGTCGCGTAAACAGCCAACTGAACCCCGGAACTCCCCGGCATCATTGATCACCGGGGCAGCGATGATATGTGCCCAGAATGCTGTCCCATCCTTTCTCACCAGGCGGGCATCGTAGGCGCTGTGGATACCGTGCATCCGCTTGCTCTGTTCGGAAGCGAGAAGATCCCGAGAATCGGGGTGGGTCCAGAAGGAATAATCGTGCCCCAGGATCTCCTCCTCAGTGTGCCCGAAGAGCTCACAGGCCTTCCTGTTTAACCGGGTCATCCGGCCGTCTTCATCCAACACGACGACGCCCTCTTCCATAACATCGAGTATCCGCTGCAGATCATCGTTTGCCGCTCGCAGTTCACGCTCCATTCTCTTGTTAGCGGAGATGTCCGTCGTGTGCACGATAACCAAATCTGGTGGGACAAACCCTGTTGTCAGCGACAGTGTGCGTACCTCCCCCGTTGAAGTGAAGCGATGCTCCAACTCTTCCTGGAGTGTGCGGTGCGTTCTGTAGCACTCCATCATTCCAGCGAGGATCTCAGGACGATCCGGGCAGATCTCGCTTGCTCTCTTTCCTAGGTAAGAGGCGATGACCCCGTCGGTCATTTCTGCGAGGGCATCGTTGTAGTTGACGAGTTCAAAGTCGTCCTCAACGTAGCGCCAGGTCATCGTCGGAAGTGGACTCCCCCTGTACAGTGCGCGCCATTGTTCGCGACCCAGGCGCAGTTCGTCCTCAAGCAATTTCCGCTCGGTGATGTCACGACTGATCGACAGGCTGGCCGACCGGCCGCGGTAGGTTACCGGTACCTCTATGACCTCTTCCCACCTCTCATGCCCGTTTGAACAAGGCCGGCTTATCACGTAGCGCGCCGTATCCCCACGGTTGAGAATCTCGTGGATCGTTTCTGGATTGGAATCAATGCTTGTGAGTGGGAAGTCTCTGAGCAGATCACGCCCGATCAAGTCTTCACTTCTGCCACTGATGCGGTGCACCGCTTCTCTGTTTGCCTCTACTACTCTTCGGCCGCCGTCATCATCCCACAGCGCTACATAGGCAGCGTCACCCAGCTCCTCGAACATCTGCTGGAACATGGTCTCACTTTCCCTTCGGGCACTCTCAGCGTTCATAAGCGCGGTGACATCCCGGTCGCCCCCGTAGTAGCCCGTGATCTCACCGCCGGGCGAAATGAGGGGAAAGCCGGTTGTCTCCAGAATAACTATAGTTCCGTCCTTACGCACGTTGCGGTTCCTGAAGCTGAGAAATGGACAGCCAGAGCCGATTGCCTCTAGAGCGAGCCTCCTCAGGCTATCACGATCTTCGGGATGAAAGAAGGAATAGAATGGACGGCCAATTATCTCCTCCGCCGTGTAGCCAAGGATTTCTTCCACCTGATCACTGGAGAAGGTGTATCTTCCCTGCACATCGATCTGCCATACCCAAGCACCAGAGTTGGTAGCCAGCCCATGAAACTGTGTGATCAGTGAGCGAGGATCTCCCGCTAGCTCCACCAGCCGCCGGCGCAGCTCAGCGTTCTCATCCGGAGCCTTCACATCACCCGCGGCCCGGTTACCCGTGCTGCACATCTTGTTCCTCCGCGGGATCGGACTTCATCTGGTGCTCCCGGCGCAGGAATGTTGGGACATCGAAATCCTTTCCGATTGTGATCCGCTCGCGATGCTGTGTCGTCTTCCTCTCGCTGGTTTCGTCGCTCGGTTCACCGAAATCAGCGGCGATAACCGTGATCTTGATCCCGTCTGTGAATCCCTCTTGCACAACCGCGCCGAAGACAAGATCGCACTCTGTGGCCGCGGTGCGCCGGATGAGGTCCGCAGCTGCTGTCACCTCACCCAATGTCATGTCGCTTGCGCCAGTGACGTTCATGATCATCCTGCGGGCACCACGAATCGATCCCCCTTCGAGTAGAGGATTCGTTGTCGCCAGTTTGGCCGCAGTGATAGAACGCTGCTCACCGTCAGCCGTTCCCATCCCCATCATCGCCTCCCCCGCTCCGGAAAGGACATTGTTGATATCTGCGAAGTCGAGGTTCACCAAACCACGCACTGTGATGAGATCTGATATCCCACGTACACCCTGATGGAGGATCTCATCGGCAAGTTCAAACGCCTTGGTCACTGCCAGTCCCCGCGTTGCAGTCTCCAAGAGGCGATCATTGGAGACCGTGATCAGCACATCGGCCGACTTCCGCAGTTCGACGAGGCCGCGTTCCGCGCGCTCCGCGCGTACGGTTCCCTCAAAGGTGAATGGCTTGGTGACAACACCGATGGTCAGCGCTCCGCTCTCCCTGGCAATCTCCGCGATGACGGGCGCGGCACCCGTACCTGTTCCTCCCCCAAGACCAGCAGTGATAAAGACGAGGTCCATCCCTTTTATGAGTGAGCTCAATTCCCAGCGCGAGGCGAGGGCGGCCTTGCGTCCCTTGTTTTCATCCCCTCCCGTTCCTCTCCCGCCGGTAACATCAGCCGCCAGTTGGAGGGTCTCATCCGTGTTGGAGATCTCCAACACCTGTTTGTCCGTGTCCACAGCGATCAGCCTGACACCCTGCAACTTCTCTGCCTTCATTCGGCTGACCGCATTCACTCCTCCATCGCCGATTCCGATGACGATAATGCGCGCGTTCGTTCCCGCCTTCTGCTCGTCCTGCTTCGCTTGTTCGAGAAGCGGAGGCTCGCCGATCGCCACCTCCCGCGGGCCGATAACGCGCCCGACAGCAGCTTCTAGCTTCGCCTGCTTACGCAAGCAGTACTCCTTCTTGAACTCGCTGTCCACGGATATCGTCAGCCGATCTGCAGAAAGAGAAATCGCCTGCACATCCTTGGGAAGACATGCGCGCAAGATGCGGTCCTGCAGCTCTCCCAGGACCTGCCGCCATTGGTCACGAAGGCCGTCGTTGTGGATGCCGTCTCCTGAACGTTCTTTATCGGACATTCTCTCTTCTCCTGATACCATTCTCTACGGATAGGCAGGAAAAGTCAATAACTAGCTCCGCTTGCCGCTACTAACAATTCTCCCACCATTGTGGCAGAATTGAGAAAAGTACAGTGTGGAATTGTCTTAACTGGGACGGTGAGCCTCGGCACGCAGGCGCGAAGAGTGAAAACCAATATTCCTTGGCGATCCTGGTCCTGCCTGTGCTTGTCCGCATGCAGGCTGGGCTTGAGTGAGCGTAAGGAGTGAGAAGGGCACTATTCTATCACTTACTGCCAAGACCGATTTTCCACTCTCCACAACAAGAAGGAATACATTGAGGAGAAGTGCGCAGGATGAGGAACTGAAAAGAGGGCGAAAGTTCAGGCTGACCCCAACCGATCAGGATCAAGCAAAAGTCTCATTGCCGCTAGTCCTCTTCCTTGGACGCGGCGACGATTTCCATTCCGTTGTAGTAGCCACAGTGCGGGCATACGCGATGCGGGAGCTTCAGCTCGTGGCAGTGAGGACATTCCATCGAAGCCAGTACGCTCACACCGGAGTGCGTTCGCCGCATTCGCCCCTTTGAGCGTGAAGTACGATACTTGGGGACCGCCATTGTTCCTCCTTATACTCAACATGGACCCTGCAAAGCTTCTTGGCAAAAGACAAACGCTTTACAAGAGTCGATTTCCGATTCGATTATTAGAGACAAGTTTAGCTGCTCTGCGCAGGTGGCGCAAGGTCGAGGACGAACGTCACCGGGCCATCGTTTATCAGATCAATCTCCATGTGAGCACCGAACACCCCCGCCTGTACCGGCACTCCTGTCTCTCTCAGCGCCTCCACGAACAGAGAAAAGAGTTTCGCTGCATCCTGGGGAAGGGCGGCATGGGCGAAGCTCGGCCGACGCCCCTTCTCTGTACTCGCATATAAAGTAAATTGAGGGACGGCGATGATCTCTCCGGCCGAATCGCGCAGCGATCTATTCATCTTCCCGCCTTCGTCCGCGAAGATTCTCAGATCGACGATCTTGTTTGCAGCACGCGCAAGAAGATGCTCGCTGTCAGCGTGTGTAAAGCCGACAAGGAGGACGATGCCATGCCCAATCGAGGCGATCGTCTCACCGTCAACGCGAACCGCTCCTCGGCTCACACGCTGCAAGACGACGCGCATCGCTAGTCTCCCCGCTCTAGCTTCTGGGCGAGTTCTATCAATTGTGCGAGTTGAGCATCGTTGAGCGTGGCCATGCACGCCAACAAGCGCAGCTCCAGGTGTTCACGGGTCATCTTCGCTTGAGCGTGATCGTGAAACGCCTGTTCGACAAGATGGGAGGCCTGCCGGTTCGCGTTGTGATCGATGAAGTTGACGCGCCACTGCGGGAAGTTATCCATCACGCCACGCGCGATCTCCAGCAGGTGCTTGAGATGAGGCTCCCTGCTGATGAATACCCCATTTAAGTGATTGACCAAGCGCTGATCGTCGGAGAAGAAGATCACCGATTGCGGCGAATAGGCCAGTGCCGCCCGCGCAGCTTCGATCATGGCACGATAACGCGCGATGCGCGACGTAGTCCGTCCGATAAGGCGCGCTATCTCCTCGATGACGTTCCCGTTTTTGTCCGTAATCGCTATCCCGATCCCGGCTTCGCCCGGATCATTCTGCGCACGGCCATCGGTGTATACGAACAGTTTTTCCATATTCTATGGGCCCACCAGGATTCGAACCTGGGACCGACCGGTTATGAGCCGGTTGCTCTGCCGCTGAGCTATGGACCCTTCCTCACAACAATCGACTATAGACCAGGCTGGAGCGTCTGTCAAGAAGGTCTACGCATAAGTCGCGCTAGGAAAGCGATCTGAAGAGTGATCACAATCGTGGTGAGAACACTCCCCTCCGGACCGAATCCTCCACCGCTCAGCCACGTTTGCCCAGAAAGATTCGATGAAAAGACGCTTGCTCCAGCAATGCCGAACGATTTCAGAGAGTGGCCGGAGTTCGCAAGCCCGAAGATGAAGGAGAGAGAAAAGTTCCAAGCGATGTGCCACCCAATCGCGTACCACAGCGACCGCAGTTGTAACATCCCCAGCGTTAGCCCAATCGAGATGAGAGCGATGTTGATGATGCCGAGCGCGCTTGCCTCCGGGTTCTGCAGGTGCCGGGCGGCAAAGACGATCGCGGTGACGATCGTTGCCACTTTAGTTCCCCAGCCACGAAAGACGTTTTGAAACAGGTATCCGCGCGATTCGATCTCCTCTGTGAGCGGTCCGAGGAAGGAAATGGCGAGCAGGAATCCCACCCCGCCAAGCGAGGCGTGCCCCGATATGGAGGGGATTGCCCACGTCAGCTGCAGGCACCCGCTCGCTATCATCGCCAGCACGACCAGGGAGATTCCGCTGGCTCCCACAAGGACGCCTAGCAAGAGCGGGCGCCACAGGGAGCGAAAGTGCTCCAGGGACATTTCGCGCAGCGTCTTGTGCTCGATCAGGCGCCAGGCAAGGACAAAGATCGCCAGGCGAGAAAGCTGCGCGATCACCATCAGCCAAGCGCGCACGTCCGGTGTGATCAGGAGGTGTTCATCATCTGGACCGAGCACGGGCCAACCGAACGCATATGAGGTGATGGCGAAGATGGCGAGGGCGGGGAGGTAACCCACCCAACCGCTCCAACTGAGCGCCTGGAGGGCGAGCGCGCGCACAATCGGCCAGAGGCGTTCGGAAACGGCCGATCTCAACTTAAGGATCACCGACCGTCTTTTTGCTCGTGCTCAGATGAGAAGAGGTTATTAAACAGGTACTGCTGCAGATCTCCAAGCTTCTCCAGCGCAGTTGCGATGCGGATGCGGTACTGAATGGGAAAGGCCTCCGGCCGCTTGTTCCTGATCTTCGATTGATCGATTTCTGGCAGCGGATCGTTTTGCCTCTGTATCTCGTCGATGGACACGTAGTTTAGCGCCTCGCGCGCCTTCAGGATCTCGGCGATCGCATCCTCGGTGAGATTCACCGCGTCCGAAAGCTCCGCAAGGGTCGGGAGTCGATCAAGCTCGCGCAGCAGACGGATCTGCGTCTCCTCGATATGTCGGTTCAGGCCCTTCATCCAATGCGGGAACTCGGTGCGCCCGATCCGGCTTCTAATGTGTTGGCGAACCTCTCCCTTGATCAGATTCCTCGCGTAGTCGCAGAACTCCTTTTGTTGCGAGAACTCGATGTTGTACGTCGCATTCAACAGGCCCAGGTAGCCAGCACGAAACAGCTCCTCATGCGAGAATCCGCTGTGAGAGAAGTCCTCGTCTATCGTTTCATCGATAAGGAACGTCGTCTTCTGCAGGATCTTCTCGCGGATCTTGTCCTCATCATCCGGGTGAGCCACCAACAGCGCGAGGAGTTCGTCTATGTCTGGCTGTTGGGGGCGTGTCTCTTCCGTCATCTTATCTAGAACGTCAGCTCGAACCCACAGGAGACGAAGGTGATTCCGCTGAAGTCGAACCCCGAGCGCGTGTACAGGCTCACTCCGGAGAAGGTGACCTCGGCCTTTATCCACTGACCGGAGAACCCAGTTGCATTGAACGTGGTGAGGCTCGTCAGGCTAACCGGATCGATCGTCGCCTCGATCGCTAGATCCTGCTGCGCGAACATGAACGTGTCGTCGAAGAGCGTTGTCGAAGTTATGGTCACCTGGTCACAGACGTCAAACGAAAGGGCGAACCCTTGTCCTGAGAACGCTATTGGCAATGTGGCTGGCGACACGGTGGCGGCAAAGCTCGTACGGCTAGTAAAGCGCACCGGATCGATCTGCAAGTCGAGGATGAAGTCGAGAGCACTCACAGAGAACGAGTCATCGATTGTGAACGAGGAGAGGAAGGCAAGGGACGGCTCCTCAAATCGATAGCCGATCTCCAGGACCTCCTTTGAGAACCCCGTCCAGCCAAACCATGTCGTACTGCTCGATAGCAGGCCCTCGTAGTCCATCTCGAGGCGCACCAGTTCTTCCTCGAAGTAGAAGCCGGAGACAACGGTCACCTTTGTGGAAGCCGCACTTGCGAACAGGAATTGTGTGTGATGAAAGAGGCTCAGCAATTCATACGAGAATGGCGCATCTATTCCATCGAGCATATTCACCAGGTCAGTGGCGCCGAAGCCGGTGAGTGTGGTGATGGAGAAGCCGCAATTGACCCCGCTCGACAGTTTGAGGATGGCGGCCATACTGTACTCAGGCGTCTGCACACTGCCGATATCGGCGAGGATGAGATCCGTTCCGATCTCGATCCCCACGATCTGTGCGGCAACGGAGAGATCGTTCCAACTGAAGTATGGCGAAAACAGAATGTCATCGCCGATCTGGACCGCCCCTAAGCTTACATCAACAGAGAAGCCCTGCGATTGAAATCCTGACAGGTCAAAGTCCGTATTCGAGGCAACAGTAAAGTCGGCAATGCTGACTGACAACGATAGCCCAGACTCGATGTTATACGACAGGGGAGGAATGGGTGTGAATGTGACGTCAAGGCCAGCGCTTCCTGAGAATCCCAATCCCGACTCGGGAGGGCAACAGGCATCGTCCGCCATGGCTCCCGTTGCTATCGAAGCTACCAGCAAGAGCAAGACTGCAAAGTAGATATAGATCCGCGGCATGACAACCTCCTTAAAGCTTCAATTGGATGGTATTCAAGAGGAACTCCCTGTGCGGGGAAACAGGAGCGTGAAGACTCACGGCTTTGTCTGGTAGCAGCGGGACAGATGTCAGGTACGATGTTCTCAGCGATGGCACTTGACTTGAAGGCACACATTGTGCTAGGGTGATTAATCACTTAAGGAGGTGCGGTTTATGAAGAGACTGGCTATTGGCATGGTCGCGTTGAGCATGGTCCTGTTTTTGGGAGTGGGATTCGCCTTCGCGAATGACGAGTACATTGTTGCATCGGATATCCCATGGGCACCGTTTGAGATGGTGACTGCAGACGGTCAGTTCTTTGGCTTTGACTTGGATGTGATGCGGTGCATCGCGGTTGTGGAAGGATTCGATGTCGATATCAGAAATATCTCATTTGACACGATCATCGACACAGTGAAGAGTGGCAAGGCGGATATCGGTGCGTCCGGGTTCACGATCACCGCTGCGCGGGCGGGGTCGGTCGATTTCTCACAGCCGTATTACCTGTCCAACCAGGCAGTCGTGATACGCAAGGATTCAGGGCTGAACATCGTCAGCGCCCTTGCAGGGCAGGGGCCGACCAAGAAGATCGGTGCTCAGAACGGCACCACCGGGTTCGATTGGGCTGACAACAACGGTATAGGAACCACTGTCAACGGCTACGAGTACTACCCGACCGCGATCCTCGATCTGGTAAACAAGCGGATCGACGCGGTCATCCAGGATGAACCGGCATCGCAGTCCTCGTTGGCTGCATATCCTGACCTACTGACGATCGCTGGTATAATCAACACGAACGAGTACTTCGGCTTCCTTGTTGCCAAGGATGACCCGAATGGTATTCTGCCAAAGATCAACGACGGTATGGCCAAGCTCGGCCTTTCTGTTCTGACGACCGCCGGTGGGATGCAGAAGCTGGTCGTCACGCCGGGAAGCGTTTGGGATAATCTCCTAAAGGGATACTTTGGACCGACGAACGACCAGATCGAGGCCGCGTGGCTGGCGAGCAAGGACCTCCTACTCGTTGACAAGAACGTAGAAGGTTTTGCTGCGAAGTTTGCGGAAGAAGCAAGTAAATAGACGATGGATTTAACTAGCAGGGGCCACCTCTATTTGGGCCCCTGCGCTTTTTTGCAAGGGAGGTTGTCATAGCAGGAATTGCTGTCATCATAAAGAGCTTACCCATGCTCCTGCGAGGCACCTTGATCAACATAGAGCTTGCCTTTGCTCTACTGATCCTCGGGCTAATCGTCGGAACGTTAGTCGCTCTGTTGCAGGTGTACGGCGGACGGTTCTTTGGCACGCTCGCCTCAGGCTATGCGTGGATCTTTCGCAGCATCCCCGCGATCGTTCTGCTCTTCTTGTTCTACTTCGGCTCATCGGAGTTTGGGGTTGACATCCCACCATTTTTCGCGGCAACGTTGGCACTCGGGTTGCGCTCTTCAGCGTACCAATCGCAGATCTTTCGCGGCGCACTGCAGGCGATACCGCACGGCCAGATGATGGCCGCACGGTCGATGGGGATGACCCGCGTTCGCGCTATATTCCTCATCATCATTCCGCAGGCGCTGCGCATCTCCATAGCTGGGTGGTCCAACGAGTTTTCATCTGTCGTCAAGGATACGACCCTCGCTTACGTCGTCGGTCTGAATGAAGTTCTACGCCGGGTGCGGATCATCACCGACCGACACTATGACCTGGCGATGCTGGCCTACCTGACGGTCGCCCTGATCTTCCTCGTGCTTACTTATGCGGGCAACTGGGGCCTGGGAAGGCTGGAGAAGAGACTGAGGATTCCCGGCCTGCAGATGATAAGAGGAGGTACGCGAGAGGTATGAGCCTGCTTAAGATCAACAATATTCACAAAAAATATGGTAAATTAGAGGTGTTGAAGGGTGTCTCGTTCTCTCTGGAGCAGGGAGAGACGAAGGTCATAATCGGGCCATCGGGAACGGGAAAGAGCACTCTGCTGCGCTGCATCAACCGCCTGAGCCCCCCCGATGAAGGTGAGGTTTGGCTAGACGGTGTGGAAGTCACCGCTCCCAAAGCAAAGATCAATGCACTACGTGCTGAAATGGGGTTTGTATTCCAGAGCTTCAACCTGTTCTCCCATTTGACTGCCCTGCGCAACGTGCGCATCGGTCCTATCAAGGTCAAGGGGATGAACAAGGACGCGGCGACCAAGCTGGCGATGGAGGAGCTGGAGCGCGTCGGACTGAGCGACAAGGCAAACGCGTATCCAGCACAGCTCTCCGGCGGACAGAAGCAGCG
>CAYQFN010000025.1:11761-15755 GCA_964416685.1 uncultured Thermotogae bacterium
TCTTTCGAGGAACTCCATTGTTGGTGCAGCTACTGATGGTCTACTATGGTCTCCCCTCTTGGGGGATTCGCTTCTCGGCTTTCACCAGTGGCGTTTTGGCTCTGGGATTAAACACTGCTGCCTATCAGGCCGAGTACTTCCGCGGAGCGATTCAGGCAGTGAAACAAGGACAGCTCCTCGCCGCCCGTTCGATGGGGATGAATATGGTGCAGGCCGCTCGCTACATCGTTCTTCCGCAGGCGTTTCGCATTGTCATACCATCATGGTCGAATGAACTCATCCTCATGCTCAAGTACTCGTCGATCGTCTTCTCGATCACGCTTCTTGACCTGATGGGAGTCGGAAAGCGCATTGCCTCGCACAACTTCCGCTACTTCGAGGTGTACATAGTTGTTGCCTTGTTCTACCTGGCGCTGGTGTTCATCATTACACAGCTGTTGCGCCTATTGGAGAAGAAGGTGCACATACCTGGACTGGGAGAACACGCAGAATCACAGTAGAAAAGCGGGCGCGCTCTCTTGGAACTCTAAGGCGCCCGCTCTCTATTCGCTTCAGGCCTTATCTATCTCCATCTTCGATAGCACCAGGCCGGTGAGGAGCTTGGGGTAGAAGTCGGTCGACTTCTGCGGCATCTTCTCCCCGTGGTCAGCTACACGCTTGACCTGTGACGGGCTCGTCGGGTTAAGGAGGAAGAAGATCTGCTCTTTTGAGCTATCGACAGCATCCACCCCTTCTTGTGGATCGTGGGCATAGGTGATGTTCCGCTGCTCTTCGAGCGCCTTTGCATCGATACCGAGCAGTCGATCGAGGATCACTGTGTGCAGGATCGATACGTCTAAGCACTTCCAGTCGCGCGACCAGTCTCCGACAATGAGCCTGTCCATCAGTTTCTCGTCGCGCAGAGTAAGAGATGCATATACACCACCGCTATAGAACCCAAAGGTGTGATGCTCCCTTCGCGCGGCGACTCCCTGTTCCATCTCGACAAGCGAAGCGTAGCGCACGACCTCAAAGTCACTGTCCGCTCGTTTCAGGAAGGCTTCCACGCTGAAGTCGTCAAGCGCGTGCACCAAGCGATGGATCGGCCGGATTGTCATCCCCGGCTCGTCGATGTTAAACAACGTCATCATTCTCACGTCGAACGACTCGGGCGCGGCAGGGCGCCAGCCTTTTTCCTGGCACTCGCGCATGAAGTTGACCGCTGTCTCGTAGCGGTGATGCCCATCGGCGATGTACAGGTCCTTTTCCGACACGGCATCCTGAACAACTGAGATCACATCAGGATCGGTGACTTGCCACACATAGTGATTGTTTCCGTAGTCATCCACTGCCTTGATCGTCGGTTCGATTCCTGCAATCACAGTATCAAGAGCGGTGTCGGCACGCCTTTGCGGGTCGGAGTAGAGCATGAAAATGTGGCCAAAGTTCCCCTCGGTAGCGCGCAATAAGCGCAGGCGGTCCTCCTTCGGCCCCTTGAGCGTCTTTTCATGCGCGTGCACCCTCTCCGGTTCCAGCTTTCCAAGGGCGATGAACCCCTTGCGCGTCAGGCGCTCCCCGCCGAACTTGTACTCCTGGTGGTAGACGTACAGGGACGGCTCGGCATCGCGCACGAGGATTCCTTCATCGATCCACTTCTGTAGGTAAGCGGCGGCGCGGGTGTACACGTTCTCCCCGTTATCGCCTGGCTGTGCAACCCCTTTGATGATGCGCACGATGTTGTATGGGCTGCGTTTATAGTAGACTGCTTGCTCCGCCTCCCCGATACGATCGTAGGGTTGAGCAACGAGGTCGCTTGCCTTACCGGCGCGGGAGGGATTGTAGCGCACTCCGCGGAATGGGATTACATGAGCCATCTTACCTCCTAGTGAGATCTGGCAAACTCGATGACCGTCGCTGCTGCCTCCGCGCCGACGCGCGCCTGCGCCTCTACCGTTGACGCCCCGATGTGCGGGGTAAACGACACGTTCTCCTGAGAGAGAAGCGGATTATCCGAGGTTGGGGGCTCGGTGGCGAACACGTCGAGCGCCGCACCGGCAACCTTTCCATCTGCTAGCGCTGCAGCGAGGGCCTCCTCGTCGATGACCCCGCCGCGGGCGCAGTTGAGCAGGCGCACACCGTCCTTCATCTTGGCAATCTCACTCTTTCCGATCGTGGCCCCGACCTTGGGGTCAAACGGGATGTGAAGTGATATGAAATCGCTCGTACTCAGAAGCTCATCGAACGGGACCATCTTCACAACCTCCGGAAGCGGGCTCACCTCGACGAACTTGTCGTAGGCGATTACCTTCATCCCGAGAGCTGTTGCCTTCTTGGCAAGGGACTGGCCGATGCGCCCGATCCCAACTATGCCAAGTGTCTTTCCATCGATCTCGATCCCTTTCAGCTGCTTCTTCTCCCACTTTCCACCTTTCACGGAGACCGTACCGCGACCGATATAGCGGGCGAGGGAAATGAGGTGCCCGAGGGCGAGCTCGGCGACGGAGTTGGAGCTCGCTGCCGGGGTGTTGCGCACTTCTATCCCTTTGTTCTTCGCGTATTCAACATCGATGTTGTCGAGACCGACGCCGGCGCGTACGATCAGCTTCAAGTTCGTCGCCGCGTCGATGATCTCCGCGCGCACCTTGGTCGCGCTGCGCACCACGATCGCATCGTAGTTTGCGATCTCCGCCTTCAGCTGTTCGACGGAGAGGTCCGTCTTCTCATCGATGATCAGGCCAGCATCGCGCATCTGCTCAACAGCGCTCTTTGCCAGCGGGTCTGATGCAAGCACCTTAAAAGTCATGTTGCCTCCTTCTACAGGCCAAGGATCGTATCGATCGCCCTCAATAGGCCTTCAATCTCGTCGGGCTGCGTGTCACCCATGTGAGCGATGCGGAACGTTTCGTTCTTCAACGCGCCGTAGCCGTTGGAGATACGCACGTTGTACTCCTGCGCCAATCTGTCGATTAGGTTTGGCACGTCGACCCCACGCGAGTTCTTGACGCAGGTGAGGGTCTTAGACCAGTACCCCCGTTCGGGATAGATGTCGAAGTTCCTCTTCGCCCACGCCTGCACGATCTTCGCCATCCTCTCGTGCCGGGCAAATCTATTCTCGATCCCCTCTGAAAGCATCTCCGAAAGCTGTGCGTTCAGGGCGAACATGTGCGGGATCGCCGGGGTCGATGGGGTCTGGTTCTTCTTGTGATACTTGTAGATGTTGTTCAAGTTGAAGTAGTAGCTGCGCGGAGGAACACTCTTTGCCCGTTCTAGTGCCCGCTCGCTGACCGCAGCAACTGCAAGGCCAGCCGGAAGGGCGAACGCCTTCTGAACGCCGGCGAGGACGAAGTCGAGCTTCCATGCGTCGGTGTCGATCTTCACTCCTGCCATTCCGCTCACCGCGTCGACGAGGAGTAACACATCAGGGTACGAGCTTACTACCTTAGCAATCTGCTCGACCGGATTCATCAATCCGGTAGAGGTCTCGTTTAGAACCAGTGTTACAGCATCGTATTTTCCTGTCCTCAACTGTTCGTCGACCATCTCTGGCTTAATCGCCTGATTCCAGTCGATCGAGAAAGCATCGCAGGGAACACCATTTCCCTCCGTAATCTCATGCCAGCGCTTCGAGAACGCACCGTTGACCAGGTTGAGGCATCGCTTGGCTACAAGGTTTGTCACCGCTGATTCCATCGCCCCGGTCGAAGAAGAGGTGTACAGGAAGACTGGATTCTGAGTGTACAGCAGTTTCTGCAGCTTCGGCTGAATCTCCGCGTACAGTTCGGCGAACTCGGGTGAGCGGTGGTGAATCTGCGGCGTGGCTAGTTCTTTCAGGATATCAGGGCGGACCTCTGTCGGCCCCGGCGTGAACAATCGTTTGTGCATGGCTACCTCCAGATATTGGTAAGGCTGTCAGACTGACTTTACTACTCCCATTCACGGTTTTCAACTTGAGATTCCCTGTGGTCTTGTCACAGGGTTTCCCTATCTCCCTCTCCTTGGTAGGAGAGGGTCGGGG
>CAYQFN010000026.1:0-11620 GCA_964416685.1 uncultured Thermotogae bacterium
TTTTCGCGCAGGAAGCGTTCGACGTCGTGATAGAAGGCTTCGATGGTCTCTGTTTTACGAAAGCCGTGTCCTTCTCCCGGATAGAGGTGGTACTCGTGCGTTATCCCGCGCCGACGCAGGGAGGCAACTATCATTTCTGATTGTTCCTTGGGAACAACCCTGTCGTCCTCCCCCTGGAAGATGGCAATCGGATCGACGATTTTGTCCGCTGAGTAGATCGGTGAGCGCTCGCGGTAGGCAGCGCTCGCTTCCGGAAGCTTTCCAACAAGGCTGTCCGTGTAGTGAGCCTCGAACTTGTGCGTCTCCAGCGCCAACCGGAACAGGTCGGAGACGCCGTACAGGCAGAGCGCGGCGCGGAACAGGCCGGGATGCTCTGTCAGGCAGCGCAGCACGGTGTACCCACCCGCGCTCCCTCCCATGACGACGAGGCGCTTCGCATCGGCGCGCCCGCTCTCAGAAAGGAAGCGCGCGCCGGCGGCGGTGTCTTCTACATCGATGATTCCCCATCTGCCGTTCAGCGCCTCACGGTAGGCTCTTCCGTATCCCGTGCTCCCGCGGTGGTTGACCTGGAGCACGGCGTAGCCGCGCGAGGTGAAGAACTGCGCCTGTGCGTGGTAACCGATCGCGTACTGCGACGTCGGGCCACCGTGGACCTGTACGATCGCCGGTGGCCTCCCCCGCCCGACGTAGGCCTCGTTGCGTGGCGCATAGTAGAGACCGTGCACGCTTTCGCCATCACTTGATCTCCAGGTGACCTGCTCCGGTACAGACAGGTCACCGTGCGGAACCGTCTCTGTTGCACTGAAGCGGTGGATTCGTGGCTGCGAACCCAGCGAGCATGTAACAATACGCGGCGGGATCGTCGCTCCCTGCACGATGAGGGCGACAACGTCCTCCGTCGGTGATGGCGAAACCTGGGAGAAGAGCGAATACTCGGCGAGCTCATGCTCGAAAGATTCGATACTTCTACTTTCAAGATCGATCCTGCGCAGTGTGTCCCTTCCGTCCACCCGTCCGCGGTAGACAATTGCACGGCCATCGTGGGTGAAGCCGTACGTGCGCTCACCCTGCACCCAGCCGGGCTGCGCGATTTCCTCCTCACCGGAGGTGAGCGCCCGCCTCTCCCCATGTTCGAGGTCGTAGAGCATCAGGTTTCCGTACCCTGTTTCATCAGACACGTAGGCCAGGCTCTTTCCATCGGGCGAGAACTGGGGCTGGAAGATCGCCACGCTGTCGCTTCCCGCCACGTGTTGATCGTTGCGCAGCGTCGGTAGACCTGGTCCATCGACGTCCAGCGTCGCCAGATGAAGGGCCGTCCCGTCCCACGGCATGTTCGGGTGATCCCAACTGATCCAGGCGATCCTTTTCCCATCTGGGTGCCAACAGGGGTGCATGTAGAAGTCGTTGCCATAAGCGATTCGCTGCGGCCAGAATTTGCCTTCTGTATCGCAGATGGCGATGGCGTCGTCTTTTCCATCAGAGTGGACGTAGATGATGAAGCGCCCGTCAGGAGATACCGCAGGAGATGCCGCATCACCGAACGGCGGGGTGATCGCGCGCGCCTCACCACTGGCAATCACTTGACGGTAGATCCTCCCGTTGCTCACGAAATAGACGATGCCACGAGCCACGGTGAAGTCCCCGCCTCCGTAGCCGACGCGGGCGCGCACGGAGAGCTCCGCTGTGAGGTCGCGAGCTCCCTCCCCCCGCCGCTTGGCGACGAGTACACCGCGATCGGATCTGCCCTCCAGCCAGACGAGGGTTTCACCATCCGAGTCCCACATCACATCGCTCAACCGTAGCCCGAGCGCCAGCTGGCGCGGTGTGATCGGGCTATCCCACATGCCGTAGCTGCGTTCCTCTTTCATCACTTCTTCTCCCAGTAGATCGATCCTAAGTCGAGGACGTACAACGGGAGGATGTGATAGCCCATCAGCTTGGCGTTCATCCCCTCCAGCTGATGCGGTACCTGGATCCACGCCATCACTGCGTCGTCCGAGATCAGCGTCTGCACCATGGCGTAGATCGTCCTTCGCTCGTTGAAGTCGTTCGTCTCCCGGCCACGAGTGAGGAGATCGCGCAGGTACTTGTTCGTATACTGCCAGTAGTATGCCGAAGACCCGTCTTTCTGCACCTGCTCGAATCCCTTGGTGAAGTTCGCCGCCGGCTCAATCGACACATCGTGAGCGATGACGGTCATGTCGTAGTCCCACTGCTTGTACACGCGGTCGAGCCACTGCCCCCATTCGAGGATCTGCAGTTTGCAGTCAATGCCCACCTGTCGCAGCTCATCGGCGATGATTTGGCCGGTGCGGATATGAAACTGATAGGGCTGCGGGAGGTAAATGGTCGTTTTGAACCCGTCTGGGTAGCCCGCGAGCGCGAGGAGGGCGCGCGCCTTATCCGGATCATAGGGGTACCTACCGACAAGATCGACGTAATAGGGACTGAGCGGCGTCATATGCGAGCCGACCGGGCTTCCCCATTCCGGTTTGAGGTCCGTAGCGGCGATGATCTCATCGCGGTTGATGGCATAGCATATCGCCCGACGGACGAGGACGTTGTCGAATGGGGGGCGCGAGTCGTTCATCGCCAGGATCTGCACCAGGTTCTGCGGGCCGGAGATGACCTTTAGCGCTGGATCATTCTCAATCTGAAGAGCATTCTCACCGACCATGCGGTCGACAAGATCGATGTCCCCAGTGCGCAGGGCAACGAGCGATGCCGCTTGATCGGGGACGAATCTACAGATTACCTTATCCAGATACGGAACACCTGCCTGCCAATAGTCGCTGTTCTTTACAAGCGTGATGTGATCCCCCGGAGCCCACTCCGAGAACTTGAACGGGCCGGTGCCGATCGGATGCGTACGCAGGGCATCCATGTCCGAACCCTGCGGGATGATCCCCGTTCCCTTGGCCGAGGCGAGGTATCCGATTAAGGGCGCGCCCGCCCCTTGCGTGATGAAACGCACCGTCAACGAGTCGATGACGTCGACCTCTTTCACGAACGAGAAGAGTGATGCGTTTGGTGACGCAGTCTTCGGATCGAGGAGCGTGTCAAACGTGTACTTGACATCATTTGCGGTGAACGATGCCCCGTTGTGAAACACAACTCCGCTTCGCAGGTGGAACGTGTAGTAGGTCTTCTCTCCTTCCTCCGTCACCTCGTAACTCGTTGCCAGCAACGGCTCAATCCTCCGATCGGCTGTGTAGCGCAGCAGCGGCTCAGTGATGTTGTACATCACAATCTGAAAGCTCGCCGCGGCTGGAGTGAGGATCATGTTCAGCCCGTCCGGCTCGGCCATGAGTGCAACGGTGAGCGTCCCTCCACTCTCCTGGGAAACGGCCACGATACTCGCTACGGCAACTACGACAATGATAAACAACCCGCATAACTTCTTGTTCATAGTCCCTCCTTGAAAGAAGCATGGTCCTTTTTCCAACCACACATACCTCGCCGCGCATGGTACCGCCCGTGCACGACTCGGGCAAGGGATCAGTAGGATCTGACGAAGCTTGGATCTAGCAGGTCGCGCAATCCATCGCCCAGTAGGTTCAGACCTAGGACAGTCAGTGCAATGGCAATTCCGGGAAAGACTGCAAGGAGCGGATCGAGGCCCATAAACGTCTGCGCATCACGCAGCATCCCGCCCCAACTAGCGAACGGCGGCTGGGTACCGAGCCCGAGGTAGCTCAAGCCAGCCTCAGCGAGGATCGCACCGGCAAACTGGATCGTCCCCTGCACTATGAGAGGTGAGGTGATATTAGGAAGGATGTGATGCCAGGCTACAGCGGCTGGGCTGCGGCCGATGGCTATCGCTGCGGCCACGTACTCCTCCTCACGCGCGGAAAGGACGCATCCCCGTGTGAGGCGCGCGAAGATCGGTATGTTGTAGATCCCGATGGCGATCATGCAGTTGGTCAGGCTGGGCCCGAACACCGAGGAGAAGAGGATCGCGCTCAGCACGGCGGGGAACGCGTACAGGACATCCATCGCTCGCATCGTTGCCTCGTCCCACATCCCGCCCGCAAGGCCAGCTATCAGGCCGAACAAGATTCCAAGCGCCATCCCCCCGCTCACCGCGGTTATCCCCACGAGGATCGAGTTCTGCGCTCCCTGCATGATCCGGCTTAAGACGTCGCGCCCGTAGGAATCCGTTCCAAGAGGGTGCTGCCACGTGGGTAGCGCAAGTCTATCTGCAATGTGCATCTTGATCGGATCGTAAGGCGTGTAGAAGCTGCCGATGATGGTTACCAGAAGGACAAAGATGACGATCACGAGCCCAACATTGAAGCTCACGTTTCGGCGCGCACGCTTGAAAAAAGTGTTTTCGTGTTTCATCGTCACTCCAGCCGGATGCGTGGATCGAGCATGGCGTAGGCAAGATCGATGATCAGATTCATCCCCACGACGAGGACCGCCATCAACACCACAATGTCCTGCACCACCGGCAGATCGCGCTGCCCGATCGACTGGAACAGCAGCCTTCCCAACCCCGGGAGATAGAACACGTTCTCGATGATAATCGCTCCGGCAAGCAGCGTTGAAAATTGCATTCCAATCACGGTTACAATCGGAATGAGAGCATTGCGCAGTGCATGTTTCCAAAGGACCGCTATCTCGCGCACTCCCTTACCGCGAGCCGTGCGGATATAGTCTCGCCCGAGAACGTCGAGGAGGGATGAGCGACTGAGGCGGGCGACGACGGCCCCCCTGATCAACCCGAGCGCGAGGGCGGGGAGAAGGAGGGACCGTAGCGCTCCGAGAATGCTCTCGCTCCAAGGGAGAAATCCGCCCGCTGGCAACCATCGCAGCGTTGTGCAGAAGACGAGCATGAGCAAGATTCCCAACCAGAAGGAAGGGATCGAGAGGCCTACCTGGGAAACAGCGATTACGCCGTAATCGCCTGGACCGCTGCGGTGTGTCGCTGCGTAGAGACCCGCGGGGAGGCCGATCACAACTGCAATAAGCATGGCAAGAAATGCAAGCGGCACCGTTACCTCCAATCGCGACAGGATCAGGCCCGAGATTGGAACGTGGTAGCGCAGTGATTGTCCGAGGTGGCCAGTAAGAATTCCACGCACCCAGGCACCGTATTGCACGTGGAGCGGTCGATCAAGGCCAAGCTGAGCGCGCAACGCGGAGAGGGTGTCTGGGTCAGCCTCCGTCCCAAGCATGATCTGTGCTGGGTCGCCGGGGATGACGTGCATGACAAGAAAGACGAGGACAGAGATCAGAAAGCAGGACACGATAAGGCTCAACAATCGGCGAAATAAGTAGGCAATCATAGTCGTCTTTTCCCTCTTTCAGCGTTTTCCTTTGCGTGAGACAAGCTTCTTCTTACGCCCGCTCGTCATCGCTCACTCAAGCACGCCAAGAACTGCCTTAATCTTCTGCCTGTCGATGTTTTCGTTCGCGTCCTTTGTGTGGAGCTTTCTCTTCTCGCTCTGTGTTCCGAGCTCCGCATTCCGAGTTCGTTACCGCTCCTCATCTTTTCTCATTGTTCCCCTTGTCGCTCTTTGCGCGGGAAATTCTTCTGCCTTTCTCATCACCCATTACCAATTACTGCACGGTGAAACTTCCTGCTGCCAGCCGTGTATGTAAGTGTATGTAAGTACGAAAAAGAGATAGATACCTCCTTACCTCCTTCAAGAGCTGGGAGCACAGGGTCGCAAAAGCGGCCCTGTGCTTATTTTGGCATCACAACACTCTCACGAGCAAACATGTGAGGTGCTGGGCGCTCTTTAGACTCCATTTTACAGGATATGCGTCCGCATCACGTATGCCAACCTGCCATCACCGAATTGTGACGCGTCAAATGATCATCTCATGCCAAGATTCCCTGCGCTTGCGGTCAGTTGTCCTCGCGATCTTGCCACCTCACGATGGAGAATGAGTGCATGGAGACACATGAATTTGCAGATAAGCTTCTTCCGGAGTTGTCGTTTGACGAGATAGACTTTGCCTGCGATCTGGAGCGCGTCCTTGCCGAACAGGTGAAGTACCTGCGCGGACTGATTGCATCCGCCAACGACAGAAGTTCTCTTGAGAGGGACTCCCTGGTGTCCGAGCTGCGCTCTCGTATAGCAGAGAAAGACATCGAGATTGTCCGCCTGCACAAGGAGAACGACGTACTCCGCCAGCGCCTGTTCGATAGCCGCGCTTGAAATACCCCCCTGCTATCACGTAGCTTCTACTTGCAATGATCAACGAACAAATAGCGAAACAACTGGAGCAAGCCAGAGCGAAGTATGCTGCTCTGGAGAAACAGATGAGCGATCCGCGGGTGATTACGAGCCCGCAATACCGGGACATCACCCAGCAGTACGCGCACCTGCGAGATCTAATCAGTCTCGGCAAGCAATGGGAACAGCTTACATCCTCCATCTCCGAGGAGGAAGAAATGTGGGAGACCGAGGAGGATCTGCGCGAAGAGATAGAGGAAGCGCTGGCAAAGGATCGCAGAAAGCTGCAGGAGGTTGAAGCGGCGTTCACTAATCTCGCCATCCCCCCCGATCCACGCGATCGAAAGACCGCAATCGTAGAGATCAGGGCGGGTGCCGGCGGCGATGAATCGAGCCTGTTCGCAGCCGATCTGTTCCGCATGTACACGCGCTACGCTGAGGCACATGGGTTCAAGATCTCCCTCCTCGACAGCCATCCGACCCCGCTTGGCGGGTTCAAGCAGGTCACTTTTGCCATCGAGGGGAAGGATGCATTCGGGCGCTTCCGTTTCGAGTCCGGAGTGCACCGTGTACAGCGAGTGCCGGAGACCGAATCCGCGGGACGGATTCATACCTCGACCGCCAGCGTCGTTGTCCTGCCGGAAGCAGAGGAGGTTGAAGTCAACATTGACCCGAACGATCTCAAGATCGATACCTTCCGTTCCACCGGCCCGGGCGGGCAGAGTGTGAACACGACCGACTCCGCTGTGCGGATCACGCATATTCCTACCGGCCTCGTCGTCAGCTGCCAGGACGAGAAGTCGCAACACAAGAACAAGGCACAGGCGATGCGTGTGTTGCGCGCGCGGCTGAAGGATCGCTTGGAGAAGGAGCACGAGGCAGAGCTGTCCGCTACGCGCCGCAAGCAGATCGGCTCCGGTGACCGCAGTGACAAGATCCGCACCTACAATTTCCCGCAAAACCGCGTCACCGATCACCGCATCGGTTTAACCCTCTATCACCTGCAAGACATTCTCGAGGGAGACCTGGAAGAACTTCTGAGCGCCCTACGTAAGGCAAACTTGGAAGGGCAGACACTGTAAGTCCTTACTATATCCGCATTTTGCCGCACGCAGTCCTTGACAATGAATCACACGCTGGCTACCATTGTGTAGTCTTGGGTCTGTAGCTCAGCTGGTTAGAGCGCTCGCCTGATAAGCGGGAGGTCCCTGGTTCGAGTCCAGGCAGGCCCATTTTCTATTGCCCTGCAGCCGGATGTATAATAGGATAATGAGAACAGATGATCACCAGGGCTAAGGAGGAACTATGTCCGCAGAGAAGCAAGTAGGCGATGAACGGTTGATTAAGACTATCGATAAGGGGATAGGGAGTAGGATACATGTCCGCCTTTCGCGTTTTCATGATCGCGATTACCTAGACATTCGCAACTTCTACGAGACAGAAGACGGTGACTGGAAGCCAACCAGAAAGGGGATTGCTATCCCAGTGGAACTGTACCGTGATCTCATGTCTGCACTCAAAGAAGCGGAGCCGTTGATCAACGATCTACATCCTGCCTCTCAGGCGAAGAGGGAGGAAGGGTAGAAATAGCACTTGCCTGACAGGTAGGAATAGAGCATAATTAGCGATGAATGTCGGTCCCGTCGTCTAGTGGCCTAGGATATCGGGCTCTCATCCCGGCGACAGGGGTTCGAATCCCCTCGGGACCGCCAGTATGTGGTGTGGAAGCTAGAGGCTGCAGTAGTCTCTTTGCCGGTGGCGTTGACAGGGAGAGTCTGTGTCTGTATAGTTTCGCGTATTCTTAAGAAGCAAATTGTAGGAGGTGTCTTTCCTTCGTGGAAGATGGAGCAAGGCGATTGCCTAAACGTGTTGGAAATGCAATGCATGCGATAGGGAGAAGGAAGCGATCTACGGCTCGCGTCTACCTGTCCGAGGGTGAAGGGAATCTGTTGGTCAACGGTCATCCGGCGGAGGAGTATTTCTCCTCTTATCTGAATGCGCCTGAGCATCTGGAGAAGACGCTCAAGCTGCCTTTCTATACGACTGGGACCGTGGGAAAATACGATGTTAAGGCACGCGTTAGCGGTGGAGGGTTCACCGGTCAGATGGAGGCTGTGCGGCTGGGAATTGCGCGCGCTCTCGTGGGTGTGACGGATGAATACAGGGTTCCGCTGAAGAAGGCGGGCCTCCTCACCCGTGATCCCCGTGAGGTGGAACGGAAGAAGTACGGTCGCCGCAAGGCACGCAAGAGCGAGCAGTATTCCAAGCGTTAGACAGGAGAATGTCGTGAAAAAGGGTATTCATCCAGAATTGAAGCGCGCCGTGATCAAGTGCGGTTGCGGAGCTGAGTTCGAGACGCTATCGACCGTGGAAGAGATGCGTGTAGACATCTGCTCAAAGTGTCATCCGTTCTTTACGGGCGAAGAGCGTCTCCTCGATACGGAAGGACGAGTGGAGAGGTTCCAGCGTAAATACGGGAAGAAAGAGGATTAATGGCGTCCGTAGGTGGACAAGCGCTTATCGAAGGCGTGATGATGCAGAACGGCGATCGTGTAGCGATCGCCGTTCGTCGTACTAATGACAATGAGATAGTTGTCCGTGATCTCCACACCAGCAAGCGCCTGCGCAAGCTTGGCGAGATCCCATTTGTCCGTGGCCTGTTTCGATTGTACGACATGCTCTCCCTCGGAATTCGCGCGCTCAACATGTCAGCCGGGATTGCCTACCCCGATCAGGAGGAAGATCTGACATCCGGCTGGGGAATCTTCACAGTCGTCCTGGCAGTGGTCATCGCCTTGGGAGCGTTCGTCGTCCTCCCTCTCTACATCGTGAACAGCGTCCCATCGCTACGCACCGGGAATCCTATCCTGTTCAATCTGGTGGAGGGAGTAATTCGTATCATCTTCTTTCTGATATACATTCTGGCCATCTCACGCATGAAGGACATACATCGCGTCTTTCAGTATCATGGAGCAGAACATAAGACGGTCTACACATACGAGGCCGGTGAAGAACTGACCGTAGAGAACGCGCGCAAGTACACGACGCTCCATCCTCGTTGTGGGACGGCGTTTCTGATGATCGTTCTCATCATTTCTATACTCATCTACTCCCTCGCCGGCAACCCCACGCTGTGGCTAAAGATGCTCTCTCGCCTATTGCTCCTCCCGGTGGTTGCCGGGATTTCCTACGAGGCCCTGCGCTTCAGTGGGAAAGAGTACGACAATCACTGGTGGGTGAGGATGCTCGTGAAACCAGGCCTATGGTTGCAAAAGCTGACAACGGCTGAGCCGACGGACGACATGCTCGAAGTAGCGATCGCCTCGATCAAACGCGTCACAGAACCCGTCGCTCCTACCTCGGTCGATGACCCCGCTGAGGAAACGAGCTAACTCAGATTGCAGCGCTCTTTCATCATTTCAACGTAGCGATAGGGAAGGTGTATCGCCCCCAGCATGTCCTTAACCGAGTTCGGGCCATGATCGTCCGACCCACCGGTGAGCAAGAATCCCTTCCGCTCAGCGATCCCCCGCACCTCTTCGGGTGAGACGTGTAGTCTGCTGTCGTTTTCGGCATACGGGTAGAAGGACTCAATTCCGTCCACCCCCGCTGCGAGGAGCATGTCGCTGAACGCGTCCCAGTCATCGATCGCGATAAAACACGGATGCGGTACTGAAGCCATTCCAAGAGCGGCGTGAATCGCATCTGCCGCTTCGCGGAACTTCGGTCGCTCCAGCCTGACGTAGCACTCACCGTCCGCGCCGATCAGCCTGTCAAACGCCTCACGCATCGTCTTCACCGCCCCCTTATCGACGAGCACCTTGGCTAGATGAGGACGGCCTATGCTCCCCTTAGCAAGCTTGCGTACTTCACTGATAGATATGTTGATTCCCACGCGCTCACGGCAGCGCTTTACCATCTCTTCCATCCGCCGCTCGCGCGCATGGCGCATGAAATCGAAGAGCTCTCGCATCGGTGCGGAGAGCGGATCGATGAAGTAGCCGAGCAACTCACCGGGAACCCCATCGTAGTCTACCTTCAGCTCGACACCGCTGATCACCTCCATCCCAGAGATCTCGGTCACCCTCTCCGTAAGATCCTCCGAGATCGTATCGTGATCGGTGATGGCGATCGTGGATAACCCCCGTGCCTTTGCTCGCGCAATGAGGGTGGCAATGTCCTGCGTGCCATCGGAAGCGGTGGTGTGTAAGTGTAGATCTGCGTACCTCGATCTCATGTGAACGTCTCCTTTATGATGCGTACAATGATGTCAGCGGCGTGCCCGTCACCATACGGATTCTTCGCGCCAGTCATTGTTGTGCGTGCATCGTCATCCCTGAGTAGACGTTCGGTCTGTGCCACGATCCGATCAGTATCCGTTCCGACGAGGATCGCCGCACCAGCATCTATCCCCTCGGTGCGCTCCGTCCGTTCACGCAGGACGAGAAGGGGAATGTGCAGGCCAACCGCCGCCTCCTGCAGGCCGCCGGAATCGGTCAACACCAGGCTAGCGCGCACCAACAGATGCACGAAGGAGACATAATCGATCGGGTCAAGGAGGACGATCCGTGGCACACCCGTTAGAGCACGCCGGATTTGCTCCTGCACATGGGGATTGGGGTGGACGGGGATGACTATGGTCACGTCCCTGTTTCGATCGGCGATGGCGGAGAGCGCGGCGCAGATATGATCTATCCCTTTGCCGAAGCTCTCGCGCCGATGCAGCGTGGCGATGATAATGTGTTCAGGGAAATCGAATGTCGTCGTTGGGCGCAACTGGTCGCGGACGTAATAGAGAGTATCGATCTCGGTGTTACCTGTGACGAACACGCTTTCCTCGCGTATACCCTCGCTTATCAAGTT
Organism: uncultured Thermotogae bacterium; assembly: GCA_964416685.1. Lineage (GTDB taxonomy): Bacteria > Bipolaricaulota > Bipolaricaulia > UBA7950 > UBA9294 > M55B144. The sequence continues at coordinate 11,052 of CAYQFN010000026.1, forward strand.
CTCACGTGCGTGCGCCGTGGGGGCAAAATGGAGGTCGGCAATCTGATCTACGAGGCGACGGTTCATCTCCTCGGGGTACGGGGAGAATTTGTCACCGGTGCGCAATCCGGCTTCAACGTGTGCCACGGGGACGCGCGCGTAGTATGCGGAAAGTGCCCCGCAGAGTGTTGTTTGCGCGTCCCCCTGCACAATCACTAACCCCGGACAAACCTCGCGCAATACGGGCTCAATGCGAGAAATGATCGTGCTTGTAGTGTGAAACAGGCTTTGGTGGGGGATCATCACGTCAAGGTCGTAGTCTGGAATAAGTGAGAGAACTGAGAGAGTCTGATCGAGCAGATCACGCTGCTGCGCGGTGACACAGAGTATCGTCTCGATTGAAGGCTCGCCCCTGAGCGCCTTGATCACGGGAAAGAGCTTGATCGCCTCCGGTCGCGTGCCAAATAAGAGGAGAACCTTCATCACCCGTGAGGTCATACCACTCCAGTAGGCCCGATGCAATCCGGCGCACTACAACAATCTGTATGCTTTGCCTGGTCGCGTTTGCCGCGAACAAGACAGATTAGCGG
>CAYQFN010000026.1:11720-15750 GCA_964416685.1 uncultured Thermotogae bacterium
ATTTCATCCACTCTCTTACCCAGTCTTTCCAACAATGTTTCACTCTGTTTCCCGATACTGATTGTACTTCTGTCGATGAAGGAGGGCGCTAGGTAAAGGGATTGGCGAAAGTGCTTCGCAGTATGCGGGTGCTTCAGGTAGATGGTAGGCCCTTTCCCACTGATACTTGCACGAGCCACATCATCGATTACCGAGAGAGCAAGGTTCTCCTCGGTCAGTTCCAAAGGCTTCCACATGCTGCGAGCACGGGCAATCATCTCGTCGTTTAAAACCAAGAAACGTGCGTCATAAAGGGACCCGTAGGCAAGAAAACCAACATCATGCACTACGGTCGCTCCCGATTGTAGTGTCAAGAGTATCGATTGAAATGCTTCCTCCCCCGCTTGAGCATCCACACGTTGCGCGTCCGTGCATCCTGCCCCTCCCCACGAAGGCAGATTATAGAATCGCGCCATATCGGCATAGGCAGCGGTTGAGGTAGCACACTCTGGCGATCCGTAGCAGACGATGGACGTGCGCATATCAGTCGCCCAGGAGTTCGATCCAAATATGAAGCCAGCCTCGGGATACTTCAGTTGTAGTATGACCAACGCAGCAAGTGACTCCGCCGCTCCTTGTACGAGAGCTCCCTCCATCGTCACTGGACCTCCACCACCGAGGTTAGAGCTGGCTACTCCCATAGTGGGAATACCCTTCTCCCCACAGAACCACAGGCGATCCACAACATGATCTTCGTACTTGAAAGGAGACTCGGGCTGGACGTAGGTAATGAAGAATGGCCTTTCCCTGAACGCGTCCGCACTTCCCGCTACCAGTTTCGCCATTTCATAGGGGATCTCGAGGTCGGCTAAACAGGTCGACGTTGCGACGATCGGCTTTGTTGAGTGGATCAGCATCTCGCGGAAGACGGCTGGATACAGCTTCGTCTCTTCGACATCCTCTGGCAACCCCATCGACATCACAAAATCGAATCCGGGCAGTGTTTCAAGCACTCGAACATTGTCGACAACATCCTGCAAACGAGCTCGTCGCACCTGTTCTGTCTTGCGGTCGGTAACATAGAGTGAATCGGAACCAGCCCCGAAGTAGACCCGGTTGATCTCTAAGGGAAATTCCTTATCTTGTGTCTGGTTGTACCACGGCACTCTCGATGGGGCCTTAGCGATCGCGTCTTCTACCATCGCCTCCGGAAGGAGTATCCTTCCGTCTCTATCCTCGGTTGCCCCTGCCGCCTTAATGAGTTCGCGTGCTTCGGCATGAGGGAGGTGAATGCCTGTCTTTGATAACACCCTGAGTACGGCCTTGTGCATCTGCTCTACTTGGTCTTTTGTTAAGAAAGCAATGGGTGGAAATTCTTTCATTACTACCCCCTTATCTGAATTATAATTCTATCATTGCTAGTGCTTCATTGCGTGCCGCCAGATCAGTTCTAAACAACCCACGAATCGCTGTGGTCACCATCGTAGTTCCCGGCTTCTGTATCCCGCGCAGCGTCATGCACAGATGCTCAGCTTCCAGGCGTACCAACACGCCGTGAGGCTTGAGTTTTTCCATAAATACATCGGCCAACTGTGAGGTCATGCGCTCCTGGAGCTGCGGGCGGCTGGAGGCGATCTCCACCGCCCGGGCCAGTTTGCTTGCTCCAACGATCCTCTTGTCTTTCGGGATATAGATCACAGTCGCCTTTCCAATAAACGGCAAAAGATGGTGTTCGCATACAGAGTGAAACTGGATATTTCGCAGGGCGACCATTTCGTCGTAGTCGGCGTGAAAAAACGTGGTAAGAACCTCGCTCGGATCGCGATTCATATCCCGAAAGAAATCATCGATGAACATTGAGCTAACGCGCCGTGGGGTATCAAGCAGGCCCTCTTCCGTTAGGTCAAGGTCGAGCCCCTCCATCATTAAACGTACAGCCTGTTCTACCTTCTCCCTGTTCATTCCGCCTCCTAGTGTTCTATCGCATGCGCTGTGCCTAGAACAGGCCGACGACCTCTCCCTTCTCATCAAGGTCGATCCCCATGAACGCGGGAACCGATGGCAACCCTGGCATGGTGCGCATCTCGCCGCAAAGCGGATAGATGAAGCCTGCGCCGACGCTTGCACGCACCTCACGGATAGGAAGGGTGAAACCACTGGGTGCTCCCTTTACTGCCGGATCATGCGATAGCGACAGGTGAGTCTTCGCCATGCAGATCGGGAGGTTGCCAAAACCCGATTTCTCGTAGGTGGCGATTTGTTGCTTGGCTAACGGGGAGAACTCCACCTTTGCTGCTTTGTAGATCTTCGTCGCGATTGTCTCTATCTTCTTCTCGATGGACCAATCGAGCGGGTAGAGGAACTTAAAATCAGATGGTTCCTCACACGCAGCTATCACCGCCTTGGCGAGCTCAGTTGCTCCAGCGCCGCCGTTTGCCCAATGATCACTGAGGACAGCATCGAACGCTCCCGCTTCTCTCGCGGCCTTTTTAACGAGGGCCACCTCAGCGGGCGAGTCGTCGGAGAACGTGTTGATGGCAACGACCACAGGTACCCCAAACTTACGCGCAATCTCGATGTTGGCCACAAGGTTGGCACACCCCTTCTCCAATAGCTCCAGATTCTCTTCCCTGTATGCTGGATCAAGCGGCTTACCCGCGACCACTTTGGGTCCACCGCCGTGCATCTTCAGTGCGCGGATTGTCGCCACAAGTACAACAGCATCGGGAACAAGACCACTGTAACGACACTTGATGTCAAAGAACTTCTCCATGCCGATGTCAGCACCGAACCCAGACTCGGTCACCACGTAGTCGGCCAGTTTCAGCGCGATGCGATCGGCGATGATCGAGCTGTTCCCATGAGCAATGTTAGCGAACGGTCCTGCGTGGACAAACGCAGGCTGTCCTTCTAGGGTCTGCATCAGGTTGGGCTTAACCGTATCCTTCATTAGCACAGCCGCTGCTCCTGCAACCCCAAGATCCTCCGTAGTGATTGGTTCTTTATCCCAGCTGTAACCGATGACGACCTTGCCGATCCGCTCGCGTAGGTCCTTAAGATCCGTTGCCAAGGCAAGGATTGCCATCAACTCGGATGCGACCGTGATGTCGAATCCGCTTTCGCGGGGGAAGCCGTCCCCCTTGCCTCCTAGACCGACGACAATATGGCGAAGCTCGCGATCGTTGACATCGACCACCCGGTTCCAGGTGATAGAGTAAGGGTTGATGTTTAGCTTCTTGAGCCCCTTCTTCTCCCAGGCAGCATCGGAGTTATTTCGCTCGTGCATCATACGTGCGTCAATCGCTGCAGCTATCAAATTGTGCGCCGCACCGATGGCGTGGATATCTCCGGTCAGGTGGAGGTTGAAGTCCTCCATCGGAATGATCTGGGAGTAACCGCCGCCGGCGGCTCCGCCTTTGATCCCGAACGTCGGCCCCTGCGACGGCTGCCGAATGCAGGTCATTACCTTCTTCTTGAGCACACCGAGGGCCTGGGTGAGACCGATATCCGTCGTTGTCTTCCCCTCCCCGAGCGGTGTGGGAGTGATCGCGGTGACATCGATATACTTCCCGTCAGGTCGATCTTTGAGCCGCTCTAGGATGTCAAGTTTGACCTTGGCCTTCCACGTCCCGAAAGGTTCCAGTTCATCTTCGTTGATTCCTGCTTCCCGGGCAATGTGGGTGATTGGCTTGAGTTTCGCCTCTTGGGCGATTTGAAGATCCGACTTCATTAAATACCTCCTGGACAGTGTGAGTGATAACTCTCTTTAGATTGTTACGCCTGCTTCAGTCAGAATGTCGGGTACATAGCGTTCCCAACCCATCGTCATAAGGTGAACCCCTTGACACATCTCCCGCGTCTGCCGAATGATACGCGCAGCGATCTTAATGCTTGTAGCGACTTTATCATCGGTCTTCTTCATCTCGTCGATGATCGAGTCAGGAACGCTTACTCCGGCTACGTTCTTGTTCATGTAGCGGGCCATGCCGGCCGACTTTAAGAGTACAAGCCCGAGCATCACCGGAACGCCAAGATCCTTCGCGCCTTCCAT
>CAYQFN010000027.1:0-4486 GCA_964416685.1 uncultured Thermotogae bacterium
TGGACCCTGTTTCCCTCAAAGAAGATTTCTCCTTCCGTAGGAATGTACGTTCCATTCAGTAACTTGATCAGAGTCGACTTGCCTGCTCCGTTTTCTCCAATGATGCCGAAGATCTCACCCTGCTCGATCTCGATGTTGATGTTGTTGAGAACGCGTACACCAGAGAATTCCTTCGCCAGATGGACGGTTTTCACTAGAGGATCAGGCATGACGGCTCCATATACATGAAATATGCGTGGTACGATACTCTCAATGATAGCACAAGAGTAGGGCCGGGAGGGTCCCCCCTCCGCGGCCCAGTTTGTGCCTAGTAGATAGAATCAGGCTCGTAGTAATTTGCCGCGTTCTCTGGCGTCACGAGCTCTGCTGACAGAATGACCTTGGACGGGAACTGATTCTGATAGAATCCATTTAGCTTCTCGCCCCGCAGGGACATGACAGCAGCACTAATGCCCGTGCCAATCATGGAAGGCGGATACGTCACGTCCGCTTGGACTAGAGGATCTCTGTCCATCACCATCTTGATGATGTCCTTAGAGCCGGCGCCACCGAGCATGATCTTGATGTCAGTACGACCGGATTCCTTGTATGCCTGCAACACACCCTTGAGAACATCATCATCCTGAGCCCATACGGCATCGATCTCCGGATACTTCTGGAGGTAATTCTCCATGATCTCAAGTCCTTTCTGCGTGCTCCAGTACGCCGGCTGTGAGTCGAGGATCTTAATTCCCGGATGCTGTGCTATCACCGCATCGAATGCTTCAACGCGCTCTGTGTTGATCACGCACGGGATACCTTCGAGTACAACGATCTTGCCCTTGCCATTCAGCGCCTCAGCCAGCCATTCGCCGGAAACGCGTCCCAGTCCCGGATTATCACCAGCAATGTAGATGTTCTGCACCGGCTCAGTGAGACCCCTGTCAACGGAGACTACGAATATTCCGGAGTCGTATGCTTCCTTGACTACCGGTGTAAGAGGAGCGGAATCGTGCGCGAGGATGACAAGGGCGTCAATTCCCTTCACCATCAGGTCCTCGACCTGTCCCACCTGTTCGGCTGGCGAAGCGGCAGTGACGAGGAAGAACTCCACATCCGGGTCCAGCGCTTTCCAATCGTTGATTGCCTTCTGTGCCCACCAGTTGATTCCACCCGTCCATCCGTGATCTGCTGTTGGAATGGAAACGCCGATCTTCAGATGATCAGCAGCCATAACTGTGCCAGCAACCATCAACACCATCAGCAATGCTACAAGAATCTTTTTCATAACTCTTTTCCTCCCTGCATGTTGTCTGTAGTTCCCGAATTTCTCTAACCGTCACACCACAAATAGGTGCTCGCTAGTTATCACCCCCGCTTGTTGGAGTATCGCGATACTGTCGTTGCACTGCTAGCATCGCCCGACCTGTTCGATCTGCTTTCTCTCGCACTAGGTGCGCGGAAAGCGCGTGGAGATCTTATGGAGACGCCCATGTAAAATGCGCAGAGACAAGGATACGTCTCGCGGTCAATAGCTCTTAACTGTTTGCAATTGTTGAGTGTTTTCATTCTCAGCCAAACCTTTGCGCAAACCTTTTACCAAACATATACCACAAAATACCGCCGTTGTCAAGAGAGACATTTGCTGCAGGGAATGTTTAGCCAGAGCTGTCTTTGAAGACCATGAAATCATGACTCCGACGAGAAGCAATACGCAACAATGGTTATCCGAATCTCCGTCTTGTGTCGTTTCTGGGAAGATTCAATAATTGACGAAACCCTTCACCGATACTTGCCTGGCAAGGGAGAAGCGAGACACCAAGAATAAAGACCAAGCCGCAACACCTAAGACGGGGTTCCCATTGTTCTGCCGCATCTCTGTCTCTACAGCAAGGTCGCGCGAGGATTCAGTGTGGGTTCTCAACCAGAACGGGAAAGGCTCCTTATCATATGAAAGGTGTCCATTAGATTGAGAATATAGTAACACTTGACAATAGTAACGCCGCGTGTTATTATCAAGGGTGATGATCAAGACCTTCGGGTGCAAGGAAACTGAAAAGCTGTTCGATCGTCAATTCTCACGCAAGCTTCCGCAGGGTATCCAGCGAGTGGCGCGGAGGAGACTTGAAATTCTAGTTGCGACGGAAGAATTGCGGGATCTGCGGATCCCTCCATCCAATAGACTGGAGATACTTTCTCGCAACCGAAGTGGGAATACAGCATACGCATCAATGATCAGTGGCGAATCTGTTTTGAATGGCAGAGTGGGGATGCCTACCGAGTGGAGATAACTGACTATCACTAGGGAGCAAGAATGAATGAGCAGAAACTAGCGCCAATTCATCCTGGTGAGATACTCCTGGAGGAATTCTTGAAGCCAATGGGGATCAGCCAGTATCGCTTGGCAAAGGACATCAGCTTGCCAGCGCCGCGGATCAATGAGATCGTACATGGCACGCGAGCGATCAGCCCCGATACGGCTCTACGCTTATCGCGATACTTCGGCCTATCGGAGGGCTTCTGGATGAATCTACAGTCCAGGTATAACCTGGAAGTGGAGAAGGATCGCTTAAAGGATCGGTTGGAGAAAGAAGTACGGGTACACATGATGCAGTAACTGCGTGGAGTCAGAGGCTTAGTCAGTATGCCCGCTAGGCGGGAGAGAAAAATGACATTAATAGAAGAGAACTACCAGCGCATTACGGATGATCGGCGCTCATTCGATATTCTTTTCTGGCAATCTCAAGGCGATTGAGCTATATTCCAGAGTAGTATTTGGGATACGGCATAACTACTCTTGGATGTGAGGTAAAGATACTGGCAAGTTTCCAATTCAAAGAATTATTAAATCTCTTCGAAAAGCACAAAATTCGCGATCTCAGTCTCATTGCTGGGCACGCGCTAATGAAGTACACTAAGCTGCGGATCGCTTTGTGCGTCATGCACAGCGGTGTGTAGTATAAATTGCAAAGGTGTTCAATATCACTAAACCATTAGGTAGTAGACATAAGAAGATCAAGGTTTCTAAGATGCTTCTTGATGTAGCCAGGGAATACATCGCGATGGGTGACAATCTTGAAGAGAAGCAGCAATACCTGAACGGTGCTCTCAGTGCATGGAACATTGCCTGTCTCGATCCGGCAAAACGTGAGAAGGAGCTCAAAAGATACTGCAGAAGCTGTCGTCGTCTGAACCCCTTGCAGACAGCCCGTGATAGCAGAGATCTTATGGAGAACATGCGACTGCTGATAGGCAGGAAAGAGGAACTGTATCCCGACGTCAACATTCAGATCGCAGAAGCTATAATTGAGGAGCAAGGCGGACAATATTACGTGACAGTTGCGTCAGTCTCCCTGCCGTAGAAATCAGGATGCGGAAGCCGCTTCAGCAGGTCCTGTCGCAGCCTCTGTGAGCCGCAACGTCGATGGCCTTGGCTGCGCATACGATGTGTCAAAGAAAGGCCCGTGGCCAATAAGACGGCTGCCTGTTTGCGAATGTGTGTTCAACCAGCCATTGATGGTACAGTTGGTCTGTGATGAACGAACAACTGGAGTTCGTAAAACAGATAGCAGAACGACTGGATGCAGCCGATATTATATGCTCACCGGTTCGATGGCGATGGCAATCTACGCAGTACCGCGTATGCCGCGAGATGTAGACCTGGTCATCATCGAGTGTCACCTGGAGGACTCAGCGAAGATCGCACGTCTTTTTGAGGCCGATTGCTATGTAAATGAGGACAGCATCCGAAAAGCGGTTATCAAACGATCTATGTTCAACATCATTCACAACGAGTGGATGATCAAGGCTGACTTCATCGTGCGCGGGGATGAAGAGTACACGAAGTTAGAGTTTGAGCGAAGGAAACGCTTTGAGGCCGACGACACCCCGATCTGGGTTGTTGCGCCAGAGGATCTCATTTTGCCAAGCTTGAGTGGTCTAAGGACTCAAATTCGGCGCTCCAGCAGAGGGATGTCCAAGTGCTTATAGGAGTGGTCGCCGATCTTGACTGGAGTCATCTGGAAGCGTGGGCGCGGAGACTGGGAGTGGCCCTCTTGCTCGATCAGGTAAAGAAGCAATGAACGATGAACCTGCAGATATCGAAGATCGTTTCCGGAAGATGATCATGGCAAGATCACCACAAGATCGTCTGGCTATGGCCTGCCGGATGTTTGCCACCGCGAAAGCTCTAGTTTATGCTGGGATCAAGGAAGAGCACGATCTGATGGATTCTTATGAGCTACGAAAACAGATGTTCTGCCGGATTTACGGACATGATGTGGGAGAGAGCGAAAAGGCCAAGATCCTCGATTCTTGGAACCACGCCTGAGAGTACAATGCCTCTAATTAGGCGAGCAAGTGCGCGACTCATTGTGTACCTTAGCATGCTGATCATTCGATCGTCGAACCTATCAGTTATTTTCACTTAGCAGTAGAAAGCGTTACTCCATGAGTGTACCTAAAACGCCGGGACGAAAGATTACGCCTTGACGAACGTGAGGTTCTC
>CAYQFN010000027.1:4586-15741 GCA_964416685.1 uncultured Thermotogae bacterium
AGTGTACCTAAAACGCCGGGACGAAAGATTACGCCTTGACGAACGTGAGGTTCTCTCGATCCTTTATTACGCCGGGGAAGCGCAGGACGCGATTGTGCATCACTACGTAGACTCCGGGTGAGACGAGGCGGGCGGCAAGTAGTGATTCGGTCACGTTCTGCAACGCGTCCGTGTCGCGGAACTTGTACGGGCGCATCGCTCCGGTCAGGATTACCGGGATCTTCAGATCGACCAACTCCCTGTTCAACAGTTCACCGGTCTCGGACAGCGTGTCCGTCCCGTGCAGGATGATGATCGCATCCGATTGAGGAAGCGCTCGCTGCGTGGCGGCAAGGATCCGCTGACGATCATGTTCTGTCATCTCAAGTGAATCCTTGAACACGACCTGCTCGTAGCTCACATCGAGATCCGGAAGGCGTAACCCAGTGAGCATCTCCGGGAGTATGGTGTGATAGTTCTTGAGTGAGCCATCGCGCTCGTTGTATGTCTTCTCAATCGTGCCGCCGGTTGTCAGGATTGTCATCTTCATCTCAGGTGAAATTATGCGACGAACTACACACTAGCTCAACTGAGGCCCTTCACGATCATGTTGATCGCTGCGTAAAGAAGGACAACGCCGAATAACTGCCGCAGTCTGCGTTTTGGGATGTGTGGCCCAATGCGCGGACCAATCTGGGCGCCAATGATAAGGCCCAATATCAACGGAAGGGCGAGTTCGGGATGAACATTTCCCTGCACCCAGTGCTGATATGTGCCCATCATCGCTGAGGGGACCATCACGAACAGGCTCGTCGCCGCCGCGGTGACTATGTCGAGGCCAAGGAAGACCGAAAGTGCCGGGACCATCACCGTTCCCCCTCCGATGCCGAACATACCGGACGCCGTTCCTGCTATTAGACCGATGATGGCGCCCGCTATGTACTGCTCGGCTCCGCGAACCTCACCATGCAGAGACAACTTGATCTCCTTGGGCTGTTTCCCCTGGATCATCATCGCTACGGGATAGAGAAGAAGGATGCCGAAGCCGATAGAGAGCCAATGGGAATTTATCACCTCGGTCAGCCTCGCTCCGCCCCACGCGCCGAGGATGGTTGTCGGCATCAGTATCAGGCCAATACGAAAATCGATCGCGTGCCTGAGGGCATAAGCGATTGTGCTCGATATGCTAGTGAACACGACGCCGGCGATGCTGGTTCCCGCTGCCTGCTGGATGCTAGGAACATACCCCGCAAGCGTGAGAAGCGGGACCATGAACACTCCTCCCCCCACGCCAAGGAGGCTGGCCAAGAAGCCCATTCCGATACCAGCAAGAAACAGGGGAAGGAAAACCCCGATCTGGATAACCATTTCTCTTTCCTCTCGCGTGGAATTGCCGATACTATACTGGTTTTTGAGCCTTAAATCACCCGCAACTGGAAAACCCGCAGCCATAGGAATACAGTCTTAGTCTAAGAGCGTTCACAAGGAGGTAAGATGGAGAGACATACACCGACCCGTGAGGAGGCATTCGCGCTCCTCAAGGAGTTCAACAAGAGTGAGAGCCTGATCAAGCACGCCCTATCAGTGGAGGGCGTGATGCGCTACATGGCGCGTAAGCGCGGCGAGGACGAGGAGAAGTGGGGAATCATCGGGCTTGTGCACGATCTCGACTACGAGCGCTATCCGCAGCAGCACTGCCAGAAGACGAAGGAGATCCTTGAGGAGCGGGGCTGGCCGGAGGACTACATCCGCGCCATCATGTCGCACGGATGGGGCCTAGTCACCGATGTCGAGCCGCAGCAGGAAATGGAGAAGGTCCTATACGCGATCGATGAGCTGACCGGCCTGGTGACGGCTGTTGCCCTGGTGCGCCCATCGAAGAGCGTCCTCGACATGAAGGTCAAGTCCGTAAGCAAGAAATGGAAGGACAAGAGCTTTGCCGCTGGAGTGGACCGCGATGTGATCGCAAACGGTGCGCAGATGCTCGGGATGGACCTAAAAGACCTGTTCGAGGACGTGATCATGGGGATGCGCGAGGTGGCCTCTGAAATCGACCTTGTTGGCACTGTTGCTGATGAAGCATGATCGCTAACCAAGAAAGCTATGAGGAGGGATGAAATGAGCGAAGAGATCTACAAGCAGGGGCGGTGGTCGCTTGGCGACTTGATTCCAAGCGCTGATCGGCCGGAGGATATCGGCAGAGACTACCTCGACCGGCTTGAGCACAAGCTTAGCGATCTCGAGGGGAGGAAAGGAACCCTTTCAGAAGGCATGCCCACCGATGATTTCCTTAACATCCTCGATATCGTGGAGGAGATCGGGTCCCTCGTGCGCCGCCTGGGGGCGTACGGCCAGCTGTGGTTCGCCGAGGACACGGGCAATCAGGATGCCCTCTCCTTCCGCGGCCGAGTGGAGAGCGTCCTCGCCGATGCGCACAATCGCACGCTCTTCTTCGAGCTGTGGTGGAAAGGGCTAAGTGATGAGGCCGCCGAGCGACTCATCGGGGTGAGCGGCGATCTGTCCTACTACCTGAGGTCACTGCGTCGTTACAAGCCATACACCCTAGAGGAACAGGTGGAGAGGGTGATCAACATCAAGGACTTGAACGGTATTGATGCCCTTGTCACCCTGTACGAGATGCTGACGAGCAGGTTCACGTTCGAGATCGATGTCGACGGTGAGACAAAGTCTCTCACCCGCTCGCAGCTGATGACCTACGCTCGCGATCCCCGCCCCGAGCTTCGCGAGCGTGCGTACAAGGAGCTGTACCGAGTCTACGCTGAGAACAGCACCGTGCTTGGGCAGATCTACCAACACATCGTGCGCGACTGGGCGGATGAACAGATCGGCTTGCGCGGCTTCTCCTCCCCGATCGCAGCGCGCAACCTGAGGAACGACGTCCCGGATGCGGCGGTCGATGTCCTCCTCGACGTCTGCCGCGACAACGTGGACGTGTTCCAGGATTACTTTCGCATGAAGGCCGGCTGGCTGGGGATGGACCGCCTGCGGCGCTACGACATCTATGCTCCCCTGAGCTCATCGGAGAAGACCTATCCGTTCAACGAGGCGATAAGCACTGTCTTAACCAGCTTGAACGTGTTCTCTCCTCAATTGGCCGCGCACGCCAAGCGCGTCCTCGACGAGGGGCACCTCGATTCCGAAGCTCGCCCCGGCAAATACGGCGGTGCCTTCTGCCACGGTGTGCTGCCCGGGCTCACCCCGTGGGTGCTGACGAGCTACAACGGCAAGGGTGAGGATGTATCCACCCTGGCCCACGAGCTGGGGCACGCTGTGCATGCCCTGATGGCCGCCGATCACTCGCCTTTGACGTTCCATTCATCCCTCCCGCTGGCGGAGACGGCGTCCGTCTTCTCCGAGATCCTCCTCCTTGAGCATCAGCTTGCTAGTGAAACCGATCCCGTACTTCGGCGGCAGATGCTCGCCCGCTTCGTTGACGGGACCTACGCAACAGTGATCAGGCAGGCCTACTTCGTCCTGTTCGAGCGCGAAGCGCACGCCCTGATCAAGGCTGGGGCGACGAGCGACACGCTCTCCAAGCGGTACCTTGAGAACCTGAACGAGCAATTCGGCGATGCCGTCGAAGTGAACGATGAGTTTCGCTACGAGTGGGTCGCAATTCCGCATATCTACAGCACTCCCTTCTATTGCTACGCCTACAGCTTTGGGCAGCTCCTCGTGCTGGCGCTGTACAAGCGCTACAAGGAAGAGGGATCTGCGTTCGTTCCCAAATTTCTCAAGATCCTCTCCTACGGCGGATCGAAGAGCCCACAGTCGATCCTCGCTGAGGCCGGTATCGACATCACCTCACCCGATTTCTGGCGGGGCGGATTCGAGGTCTTGCAGGGGATGATCGACGAACTGGCCGATCTCCCGACATAAGAGCCTTGAGAGGTTCTCTATTATTGGGGCCGTTCAGAATGTTGTATAGATAGTCTATGAGAGAATTAGAGAAATAACGTATTCTCACGCAAAGGCCTCTCAGTTGTCGTGCTCTCACAGACAGGGCGTTAAGGAAAGCGGGGGTTGGCGAAGCTAGGCTGGTAGCACTGAATGGCCGGAAGATTGCGGGGTAGTTACAGGAGGAGGTGCAAAGCCACTGGCGGAAGCGGAGCGGGTGGACGCGGAGGAGAACGCGAAGTTAGAAGAGTGTGGAGACGGGTGCATTCACTGCCATGATGAAGGACTGGAAGCAGCGCAGGGTGATGAGGGAGGTCCTGCCACCGACGGGACGGATTCGAGGGATCTGTCAGCGAGGGAGCGGATAGAGCGGAAGCTGTTGACGAAGCGAGGGCGGGAAGCGTACAAATACCGGAAAGTAGCACTCAAGGGAAAAATGTGAAGTTTAAGGAAAGGACGGAAGCAGTTTGGTCTGAGTGCTTCGTGGCATTCACGCTGTTCGCGGTAAATTCTCACTCATAGCTTTGTATGCCTTTCTCGTGTGGTTCAGCGGAGTTAATGGACGTTTGGTCTGTTGGTGATCGGAGCGCTTGCGCAACGAGACGCAACAACGGCTCAACCGCTTGCTGCTTCAGGAGCGTGCGGCGTGCGCGCACTGGGCAGCCGGCGTGTCGCAGGTACTTGGTTAGGTGTCCGCGGAAGCGATTGCAGGCGGCACGTTCCGGATATGGGCGCGGCCGCTTGCGCTGGTTGTTCTCCTTCGACATCGCGGCATATAGGCCGCGCAGATGCGTTGTCATTACATCCAGCCAGTCCGTGGCCGTGGGAGCAACGTAGGTTCGACCACCGAGGGATGAGGCGATCTCCGCGAAGATCCATGGGTTCCCGATTGCCGCTCTTCCCACCATGACCCCGTCAACGCCCGTTTCCTCAAGCATGTTGATCGCGTCTGCAGCGCTGCTGATGCCGCCGTTTCCGATGACGGGGATCGATACCTCGTCTTTGACCCTGCTCAGCGCGTCGAGATCGATCGGTCCTCCGTGTCGGGCAGATGCTAGGCGGGCGTGCAGGAAGAGGGCGCTTGCTCCTGCTTCTTCTGCTGCGTGTGCTACCTCGCTGATGTTTGCTTTGTCCGGAGAAATGCCGAGTCTTGTCTTTACCGTCACTGGGAGAGAAACTGCCCGACCGACGGCGCGAACGATGTCGTGCAAACGGGCGGGATCTCCCATGAGGGCGACCCCTGCCCCTTTGCGAACTATCTTGGGAACGGGGCACCCGGCATTGATATCGATCAGATCAAATCGGCCCAACTCCTCGACCAAGTATGCTGCACGCGCCATCACTTCGGGGTTCGAGCCGTAGATGTGCGCTGCGATCGGCCGCTCCCCTGACCCAGTGGATAGGTAATTTAACGTGCGCGTGTTGTCGCGCACGATCCCCTCGGAGGCCACCAGTTCGGTAAACACGAGGGAGCAGCCCCGCGAGAGACAAATCGTGCGAAAGCCGGAGTCGGTGTATCCGGCCATCGGTGCAAGGACAATCGGCATTGGCAGCACGAGGGATCCGATCCGCAACGGGCGAACTCTATCCATTTTCCAGGTCGATGGAAGCGAAGAAACCATCAAGGGCTACATTCCCTCCGCTGATGATGACTCCGATACGCTCTCCCTTCCCACCGATTTTCCCGCTTAGCAGCGGAGCAACTGCGACAGCGCTCGATGGCTCGATGATGAGTTTCATCCGCTCCCAGACGAAGCGCATCGCCTGAAGTATCTCTTCCTCTGAGACAAGGATGACCGAATCGACCAACTGTTGCATAATCTCAAAATTGAGCTTGCCAAGCGGTGTGCGTAGCCCGTCGGCGATCGTTCTCGGCGTGAAGTCAGTTATCCTCTCCCCTGAGGCGAGCGATCTGTAGGCGTCATCGGCACCGGCCGGTTCGCAGCCGATCACGCGCGCATTATCGAGCAGGTGGGAGGCGGCGATAGCCGTACCGGTGATCAGGCCTCCTCCTCCGACCGGAGCGAGGAGAATGTCAAACGGACCGCGCTGTTCGATCAGTTCCACCGCAGCCGTCGCCTGTCCAGCGATAACATGCAAGTCGTCGTGTGAATCGATGAATACGGCGGACGTCTGTTCGATCACCTCGGATGTCTTCTCCTCTCGCGCGGACTGCGTCGGGGCGCAGGTGATCACCATCGCCCTGTATGCTGCGGCCGCTTCTCGCTTCACTGCAGGAGCGTTCTCTGGCATGATGACGAACGCCCGTTCATTGAGCATCTTCGCCGCCAGTGCCAGTGCCTGCCCGTGATTACCGCTCGAATGGGTGATCACTCCCTTTTCTCGCTCGTCTTCAGTGAGAGCGCTGAGGGCGTTGTATGCTCCACGAAACTTGAATGAACCGGTGCGTTGGAGGTTCTCCGCCTTGAAGAAGACGCTGCTCTTGGCGATTTGATCGAGGGAGGAGCAGGTGAAGGTTGGCGTTACGTGTGCCGTTCCTTCCAACCGCTTCCGAGCCTCCGCCACTTCTCTCCACAGTATATCCTTCATGCGTGCCTCCCGAAAACGTTCTTGCGGTAATGTAATAGCTCGCCTATCGATTCGTAAGTGTCACTGAGAGCTCGGTGTTTCGACGTTTGACTGTTTCCAATTCCATCTAACACCTCAGGATACCAGCGCCCCACGAGCTCTTTTATTGTGCTCACGTCGACATTGCGGTAGCTCAAGAGCGCATTCAATCGCGGCATGTAGCGGATGATAAACCTCCGATCGAAGCAGATTGAGTTTCCGCACAGCGGACACGCCCGTGGCGGACAATACTGCGAGGCGAACGAGACCAGTTCAGCCTCGGCCTGTTCCAGCGTCGTTGACGATCGCCGTACCTCATCAATCAAGCCCGATGCGCGGTGCTGCTTCTTGCACCAGCTATCCAGCCTCTCTAGCACATCATCTGGCTGATAAATGACCAGCTCCGGCCCCTCAGCGATCACACTCAGGTCTTTGTCCGTGATGACCATCGCTACTTCTAAGATTACCTTCGTCTCGACATCGATTCCGCTTGTTTCAAGATCTACCCACACCAGGTTTTGTCGATCTTTCTTCACTCGCGATCAGTCCCCTTTTCTGTGCGCACGAGGATACCACGTCTGATGCTCAGTTCCAAGCAAGACTCCCCATGTTCCTCCTCGAAGTTGTCGTTGTGATTGCGAGGGGTTAGACTGGCTTTATGTCCATTGAAATCACTACCTTATCCAAGCAAGACCTTGATCAGTACATGGACTTGGTGCAAGCCGGATTCGGCGCAGAGCTTAGAAAGCGAGGAACCAACATCTCCGGGATCGGACGAATGGCGGCTCTGATGCTGTCTTGCAACTCACTGCCACTGCGCCTGATTGAGCTACTGACCGGTCGAGGGCTGTTTGCCCTGGTGGCGAAGGATGGCCCGCGCGTTGTCGGCATACTCACAGTGCTCAAGAAGAAGGTTCCGATCCTGATTGGGGCCTACGTGCTGGAGGACTATCGCAGGAGTGGTGTGGCGCTCGGTCTTGTGCAGGAGGCGCTCGTGCGCCTAGAGGGACAGGGCTACGCGGAGGTGCAGGGAGCAGTCTTCGATCATAGAGCACAGCTTCTCGTGGAGCGGGCAGGCTTCGCCCCCTACGATCACATTGACCTCTACCAGCGTAGCCTCCCAACTGGCATATTGGCTCCTGCCGGAGCGGCGGTTCAACGTGCGCACAGGGGCGGTCTCCCCCGGAATCCATACGATCTTGGCATGCTGAACATCTTCACGGGAGTGCGCGTTCGCAACATGGTTGTACACTCTGGAGGTGAAGAGACGATCGCCGGAACGCTCATCGCTCTTCCTCACCAGACCGTGGCGGAGGTCCAGCCGAGGTGTTTGACATTGGGGCGTGAGGACACATTCTATGCGCTGCTGAGCTTCGCCGATGAGTGGTTCTCCAATCTTGGTCGCTCCATGATCAGTGTCTCGCTGCAAGATGATACAGCATCCCTTGCCGATCTTCTGACAAGGGCGGGGTTTGTGAAGCGTCATTCCTGGGTGAAAATGAGGATTGAGCTATAGGTGATACAACAGCGTTCTCACGCTCGCTCGGTAGGACTCGCTCAAGACACAAAGACCACTAAGGAGTTTTCAGTCCAGAGGCTACAGGCCAGAAAGCGACCGTAATCCCTAATCCTTCAATCCCCCACTCTTTACTCATCACCGTTTCGAGTCCTTGAGAGAGGTAGTCTGTTACGTACCGTGTTCTCAATCATCCACTCAAGACGATAAGGAACGCAAAAAGCGGGACAGGCTTACAGAGCCTGCCCCGCGACATCGCTTCAGCTACTTGCGTTCTCCCAATGGGAGCACGGTCTTCCCGTGCACGGTGTTGATCAGGATGCCGGCCGATGTGTACCAGGCGATCAGGGAGCACAACACCCCTTCGTAGCCGGCGATGGTGTGCACAATAGGAACGAACTCACCAATTGCGAGCAAGAAGAAGAGGATCGTCAGGGTAATGAACACCCACGTGACAGCCTTGGAAAGCTTGAGAGAGGCGATCGTCGCGTAGAATGTGAATATTCCCCACGCAATAAAGACGACTGCCATCCCCGCCGCCGGCACATCGACGAATGCCTGTATTCCCGCCAGCTTCAGCATGAAGAACAGCGCCAGGCCCATCCAGAATGCACCGAATGAGCTAAAACAGGTGGCGCCGAAGATATCACCGCGACGCACGTCCCACATGCCAGCCATGAATTGGGCCAACCCTCCGTAGAGCATGGCGACAGGCATAACGATCCCGATCGTCGCTCCGTCCACCCATCCAGCGTTCACGATGTTCAGGATGAACGTCGAGAGGGCGAACCCTCCCAACCCCAGCGCACCGACGTTCGCTAGTGCAGGCTTATTTGCTTCGCTCATCTGTTCCTCCTAGCCCTTGTAACTGACCATCTCTTTCAGATGGTCCACGCTCTCCGGGTTCTGCAGCGTGGTTAGGTCACCGACCGGCTCATTGCGAACGAGCGCTTTTAATACGCGGCGCATGATCTTTCCGGAACGGGTCTTCGGCACGTCATCGACGAAGACGATCTCATCCGGCCGACCGGTCGGGCCGATGACCTTCGTCACTGTAGCGAGGAGTTCCTTGCGGATCTCGTCAGAGTGCTCGACACCAGCCTTGAGGAGGACGAACGCTACAGGCACCTCACCCTTCAGATCATGCGGGCGGGAGACGACGGCCACTTCGCTCACCTTGTCGTTCTGCGCCAGTGCACTCTCCACCTCGGCGGTGGCGAGGCGATGACCGGCGACGTTCATCACATCGTCGACACGCCCAGTGATGCGAATGTTGCCCATCTCGTCCTTGCGCGCTCCGTCGCTAGTGAAGTAGCGCTCGTCGCCGTACTCGGTGAAGTACTGTGCCTTAAACCTGTCCATGTTGCCATAGATCCCGCGTGTCAACGCCGGCGGGAACGGGCTGAAGATGGAGAGGTAACCGCCTTCGCCCGGAGCGACCGGCGAACCGCCCGCGTCGAGGATGTCGGCGATCACGCCTGGGAACGGCCTGCCAGCAACGGTGGGAATGAACGGCCCGATGCCCGGGAGGCTGTTGACCATGTTCGCCCCTGTCTCCGTCTGCCACCATGTATCAACGATCGGGCAGCGTCCGCCACCGATCTTGTCGAAGTACCACAACCAGGCATCGACGTTGATCGGCTCACCGACAGTTCCCAACAGGCGCAGTGACGACAGGTCGTACTTCGCCGGCCACTCGTCTCCCCACTTGAGGAACATGCGGATCGCGGTCGGCGCGGTGTACAGCTGGGTCACCTTGTGCTTCTCGATGATCGACCACATGCGACCGTAGTCGGGAGCGTCCGGCGAACCCTCGTACATCACGCTCGTCACTCCGTTCATCAGGGGAGCGTAGTTGATGTAGGTGTGACCCGTGATCCAGCCGACATCGGCGGTGCACCAGAAGACGTCACCGGGGTGAAGATCGAAGTTCCACTTGGCGGTGAGATACGACTGAACAGCGTAACCGCCGGTGGTATGCATGATCCCCTTTGGCTGGCCCGTTGTCCCTGAAGTGTAGAGCAAGAACGCCAGGTCCTCGGCATCCATCTCTTCTGCCGGGCAGTCCTCGGAGGCGTCCTTCATCAGGTCGTGGTACCACAGATCGCGGCCAGGGGTCATGGGTGCGCTCCCATCGAGGCGCTTGACAACGACCACCTTCTCCACGGGTGTTCCTTCGACGCCGGCATCGGCGTTCTTCTTCAGGTTGATCGCCTTGCCGCGCCGGTAGTAACCGTCGGCGGTGATGACGACCTTCGCCCCTGCATCGATCATCCGATCGCGCAGTGAATCTGGCGAGAACGCAGAGAAGACGACGCTGTGCGGCGCTCCGATGCGCGCGCACGCTTGCATGGCGATCACTGCTTCCGGGATCATCGGCAGATAGATACCAACGCGGTCGCCCTTCTTCACGCCCAGTCCCTTCAACGCGTTGGCGAACTTGCTGACCTCGCGATGCAGCTCCTTGTAGGTGAGCTTGACAGATTCTTCCTCCACCGGCTCCGGCTCCCAGATGAGGGCTATCTTGTCTCCGTTACCCTTTTCGATCTGAGCGTCTAGGGAGTTGTAGGAGAGGTTGAGCTTGCCTCCTACGAACCACTTGTAGTTCTCGGGAGCAAACTCGTACGCCTTGTCCCAGTGTTTGAACCAGTGCAGCTCCTCGGCGTGCTTGCTCCAGAACGCGACCGGATCAGCCTTTGCCTCGGCGTAGATCGACTCATCCGAGACCCACGCCCGCTCCTTCATGGCCGCAGTCGGCCAGAAGACATTTTCCCTCTTCGGGTCCTTCTCGACCCACTTCGTCGAATTCGACACGGTTTGACCACACTCCTATAGGTTAATAATCTTGCGCAATACTAGCCAACTACGCGCCCGCGCGCAAAGTAGTTTGCGAATCATTCATGAAGCCGTTAGCCCTCGCTGCTCACAAAGCCTGAGCTATCTTCAATCTAGTGGCGAAACGATGTGCATTCATGGCATGATAGACACCCATACATATCCCGACTTCCGGATATGAAACAGCAACATTAAGATCCACGAACAGAAACACGTATCTGATTTATGTCTAGATTGGAACAGCGCGAAGGAGGAATCCGAGGAAGGGAAGACTGTACAGAAGTCGGTATGCACGCTTCCCTTCTACTACTTTACGAACATACTCTGATGTCTCCGGGA
>CAYQFN010000028.1:0-15081 GCA_964416685.1 uncultured Thermotogae bacterium
TCACACATCACTGCTTTGCGCCTACAGGCCTAACGATCGCAGGTAGTCACGCGCATCGGTGAAGGCAGCGAGCAGGTCACCCTGTCTCTGCAGCTCCAGCACTGCTGGACCGCGGTAGTCAATCGCCTTCAGGGTGTCCGCTAGATCTTGCCAATCGATCGATCCATCTCCTAGCGGCAGGTGCTCATCGGCATCCCCGAAGTTGTCGTGCAGATGGAGGTGCACGAGTTGGCCCTTGTACCGTTCTAGGTAGTTGCGGATCGGTTCCCTGCCAGCATCCTGCGAGATGTAGGCGTGCCCAACGTCGATGCAGATCCCAAGGTTCGTCTTTTGCGGATCGTCCCCGATTTCATCGAGGGCAAGGTCCAGCGCCCACATTGTGTCGCGCGTGTTCTCTAGCACAAGCTGAACGCCTCGCGCTCGAGCCTGCGCTGCCAGTCGCTTGATCCCAGGAAAGTCAGGCCGAGGAGAGGGCCCATCCAGTCCCAGACTGTTGGGATGAAGGATTAACGCGCTCGCTCCGATCATGGAGCAGAACTCAACTTCGTCACTCAGCCCGTGCGGATCCCACTGCCAGTGCTCGGGTCGGGTGTGTACGGAGATATGCGATACTCCAGCGCACGCCTCCACAATCTCCTGCACAAGCTCGCGGTTGAGCCAGGCCTCATCCCATCCTCGGTTTGTCCACACCTCTACGCCAAACCCGAGAGAGGTGAGTTCGCCAATGGCCTGAGGGATGGTCAACCACGTCTCCGGCTCGCGATTGAAGAAGAACCCCCACGTGCTCGCGGCGAGGGAAAGGTTGTTCGTGTCCATCTCAGTGTCAAATCACCTCTGTCTTCTCAGTGAACTTAATCCCCATCGATTCCAGCTCGGCAAGGACTGGTTCGTAGATCTCCGCCAGCACCGGCACCTGAACGCCAGTGAGCTTGATCTCCCCTTCCAGGATGAGGCGCGTGGCGATCGCCGCGGGGAGGCCGACCGTGCGCGACATCGAGCTGTCACCATGCGGGATGCCATAGTCAATCATCGTTGACGTGGTCTTCTCCATGCGATCGGAGTACTTGGCAATGAACTCGTGCTGCATGATGAGCATGTCGCGCTCTCCAGGGGCGTACTGCATCTTCTCCAGCATCCGCCCGGCAAGTACGTCGAGCGGAGACTTTGCCCCACTGGGAATGGAATCATCGCTGAACAGACCGAGCCACTCCAGGTTTGAGATGATGAACGATCCCTCGTCGATGTGCAGGAACGCAGCAACGTCAGGCTTCAGATCACCGTCTGACTTGATCAGCCTGGCTGTGAATTGCGCGAGGCTAAGCCCGGACAGGTCTTCGCGTTCCGTCTCGTCGAGCAGGCCGAGCTCGGCGATCTTCTTCAGTGTTTCGCACCAGCCGGGGTAGCGGAGCGTGCCACGGAACATGGTCTTCACACCGTGGATTCCATACGTGTCGATGTAGGGGAGGCTGTCGCGGTTCGGGTAGCCCTCCAGCGTACCGAGCCCCTCGATCTCCACCGGCCAATGGTTGGCGAACAGTTCCTCTCCTGGGATGTCAATCACCTTGCCATCCTTCAAATAGCGTGCCCGGTTCTTACCGGCGAGGACGACGCCGCGTGGGCTCCAGGAGAACTTGTAGCCAAACGGGTTGTCGTTTGCGTCAGGTGCTGGAAGTCCGCCGCAGTAGGAGGAGAAACTGACCAGCTCTCCGCCGTTCTTTCTGATATGGTCGATGACCTTCATCGCGGACATGTGATCGATCCCCGGATCGACGCCGATCTCGTTGAGCAGGATCACACCCGCCTTCTTTGCCCCTTCGTCGAGGGCGCGCATTTCATCTTTGACGTACGATGCCGTCACCATCTGTTTCTTGTGCTTCACGCATAGCTTGGCCACCAATGGATGATACACGTAGGGGAGCAAGCTGATCGACAGGTCCGCCTGCGATATCAGATCATCAAGCGATGCTTCATCGTTCACATCGACTCGTTTGGCGATCCCGTTTGCGGCATCGCCGACGAGGCGCTGCGCCTTCTCCACCGTGCGGCTGGCAACAGTGACTTCGAATCCATCTTGCCTGAGAAGATAATGAACCAACGGCCCAGAGACCAGGCCGGCACCAAGAACCAGTACTTTCTTCACTTTGCGCTCCTTTGGGCAATGCGCCCACACTGATGTTATAGGTACTGCTCGATGTAGCGGTAGTCGGGGGTCAATTCGCCCCGATGGACGATCACCGCTCGCTTGATCTCGGAAGGAAGGTCGAGATCAGCGAAGCTGCCAGCATAGTTGGCAGACGCGATCGCCGGGACATACTTCTTCAACACGCCGCTGAAGTAGGTGGACGACTCGCGCGGAAGCTCGGTGGGAAGGATCTCGACGGACATTATCACTGGTCCTTTTCCCTCTACGCCATCGATCGCGCTCTCCGTCACTGGGTCGTAGACAAAAACGGGGTTATCCGGCTCGGTCGCCTTCAGCGTGCACTCAATCGCCCCCTCGATGTCACAGGTGATATCTCCGATCACCCTCAAGCGTGGCTGCTCTCCTCCGGAGTACATCTGCCGGACTTCCTCCTTGGAGAGGAGACGAGGATACTTTGGCTCCCAGTAGATGCAGTTCATCAGCACGTCAATGTAGGGCAGATGGCGATCGAAGGTGCCGCGGAACTTCTCGGGATGAGCGTAGTACTCCTGCAGATCAAACGCGTGTGCGCTGTCGAGCGGCTCGGCCATGTCCTGTTCCTTAAACACAACCTTGAAGATCGCATTCTTCGCTCTTGGATGTGCAGTTGTAAGCGTCGGCAGATCGCGCGACGAGATCTCCTCCACCGGGAGGAGATCGAGGATCTCCTGCGCGCCACGGGAGACATTCCCGTAGCCAGCGAAGCCAATGACGAGCGGCCTGATCTGCTCAGGGAGGCCATCTGCAGCGATCTGCTCTCCAATCCTCTTGATTTCGCCCTTTGCTCTTTCCAGATCCGGGTAGTCAAAGGCTCGCTTGACCTGCGTGAATGGATTGTCGATCCCCTGCGCCGCTAAACGTTGTCCGAGGGTCCACAGTGTATCGATCATGCCCGCTAGGCCGGCGAATTTTCCAAAGAAGATCAGCCTCCGACCGTTCTCGTCCGTAATCTTCTCGTAGTCGATCAGCGTGCAAGAAAGATCGAGGATCTTCTTGAGCATCGGCATGTTGTACGCTTGTCCCTTGATCGTGTGCGAGAAGAAGATGTACGTCTTCTCCGGTTCGAGAACAGGGATGGGGACCTCTTTGATCCCAAATATGACGGGGCAGGAGGCGAGGTCATCCACCACCTCGATTCCCGCGCGTTCGTAATCAGGAGCGGTGAACACCCTCTTGTCCGAGGACTGTACCACAATATCGAGGCCGTACTGCTTAACTAGATTCTGTGCATCCTGCGGGACAAGTGGAACACGTCGCTCCCATGCGTACATGTCCTCACGTCGGATTCCAACCTTCTTGTTCATCTTCGTCATCGCCTCCTTGGTAGAACCGTAGCCGTATCATAAACCCTGGCGCGCAAAGAGCAAGCCGGAGTCTCCGTTACTACGGCTTTTCATATACGACCTTACCATCTAGGATCGTCATCTCTACTGACATCTCTCTGATGTCCTGAGGATCAGTGAACGGATCTCCATCGAGCATGATCAGATCGGCTAGCTTGCCGACCTCGATCGTGCCTTTCTTGTTCTCCTCAAATGATGCGTACGCTCCACCGATGGTGTAGGCTTTGAATGCCTGCTCTGGAGATATTCGCTGCATGGGATAAGGAGCGTTCAGCGCCCAGTGAATTCCGTAGAGCGGGTTAAACGGCATGCAGTCGGAGCCAAAGACGAGTGGTAGACCGCTCTTAACAATGGAAGCAAATGGATTCATTAACATTGTGCGTTCGCGCCCCAAGCGATGATCGTACATCCCGCCCGCAAGGCCCCACTGCCCAACGAAATTGGGCTGCATCGAGGCGATGATGTTCAGCTCCTTCATCCTCGCGATCTGCTCTTCTGATAGGAGCTCAGCGTGTTCTATGCGGTGGCGGAGGTCCTTCTCTTGCTGTCTATTCACCTTCTCTAAAGTGCTTATGACCAGATCTATCGCACGATCCCCGATCGCGTGTATCGCGAGCTGAATGTCGTTCTTGTGGGCCTTGAAGACGATCTTCTCCAGCTCTCCCTCTTGCCAGATCAGCAGCCCCAGTTCTTCGGGATCATCAAAGTATGGTTTGCTTAGAGCTGCCGTTCCGGCACCGATCGAGCCATCGGAGAAGACCTTCAGCGGCCCAAGTTGCAGCCAATCATCGCCAAAACCGTGGCCCAAGCCGAGGGTTACCAATTCGTCCAGGTACTCCGTTGTGAGCATCAGACTCGCGCGGATCTTCAACCGCCCTGTCTCGTGTAGCAAGCGGTAGGCCCTCAGCATCCTCCCATCGACCTGTGCATCCTGAATGGAAGTGACCCCGAGGCGGTGAGCGATCTGCGTTGCCGCTATGATCCCCGAAGCAAATCCTTCAGTCTTCGGCTCCAGAAGCTTTCCGGCCAATTCGACCGCGTCCTCTTTCAACACTCCTGTCGCTTCACCGGCGATCACTTCGCAACCGATAGTCTCTGCAGGAATCTTAAGAATCTCCAGTGCCCTCGTGTTGACACAAGCGAGATGTCCGTCCACCCGGCGCAGGAGGACTGGATTATTCGGTGCGACAGCGTCGAGCTCCGCTCTTGTCATGTAGTCGTTGCTGTCGCTCCAGTGGCTCTCATCCCACCCAGAGGCGATGATCCACTCGCCGGGCGCTTTGTCGAAGGAAAGCTCTTTGATCCTTGATAGAGCCTCATGTTTGGATGTCGCATCAGATAAGGCCAGATACCCTTCCCTGACCCCCATGTGAGCAAAATGGGTGTGCGCATCGATAAAGCCTGGCAGGACCACGCGCCCCTTCGCATCTATTATACGGGTCTTACCATCTGCTTGAGCCTCTACCTCACGGTTCGATCCCAGGGTGGCGATCCTGTTTCCTTGGATTCCTGCGGCCTCAAATACAGGATCGCGTTCGTTGAACGTGTGTACCCGCGCGTTCACGATCGCAGTATCAAGAACAGACAGCCTCAGATCGCTAGATGGCATATCCTCCTCCTGTTGATCGAGTGTATGGATCATGACTTCTCGACGCGACTTTTCGTAATTGTATGAAACTTTGATCAACGCGCAATCCTACGTTCCGGTGAAACAAACTTGGGCAGCAGGCTCATAAGTGCTACCATTGACAGAGCGCTGTAGCTGCCGTAATTTGCGCAAATTAAGGAGAGTGAGAATCATGGGAAGTGTTCCCTCCACACACATTACAACAGAACAACTGGACACCTTTGCTGATAGCTTCAATAGCAGCCCCAAGAATCGCCTATCGATGAATGCCGTCACCAAGAACCCCGTTCACTCCGTGGCCCTGAACCGAGCGGTTGTCACCGGGACCGATCACACGTTTTCCCACAAGCTTCCGAGCAACAAGGCTACCGCACAGAAGAAGAGCGGTCGCTGCTGGCTCTTCTCCGGACTGAACGTGCTACGTGCCGAGGCGATGAAGAACCTGAACGTGAAGGAGTTTGAGCTATCGCAGAGCTACCAAATGTTCTGGGATAAGCTAGAAAAGTCGAACTACTTCCTGGAAAGCGTGATCGCTACCCGCGATGAGCCGATCGATGGACGCCTGTTCATGTTCTTGCTTAAGGACCCGATTCAGGACGGCGGACAGTGGGACATGTTCATCAACCTGGTCAAGAAGTACGGAGTCGTCCCCAAGTCGGTGATGCCAGAAACGGAGAGCAGCAGTAATTCGGGCGTCATGAACTTCGTCATCACCACAAAACTGCGCGAGTACGCGGCCGAACTGCGCCGACTGCACGAACAAGGTCAGAGTATCGACGCGCTGCGGGCGCGAAAGGAGGAGATGCTCGCTGTCATTTATCGGATGCTTGCCATCCACCTTGGTCAGCCGCCGCGAAACTTCTTTTGGCAGTGGCACGACAAAGACGAAGAATTTCATCGCGTGGGCGAGATCACCCCGCAGGAGTTCTTCGAACGCTACGTGAACTACGACCTCGACTCCGTCGCCTGCCTCATCAACTGCCCCACCGCGGACAAGCCCTTCAACAAGCTGTACACGGTCGAGTACCTGGGAAACGTCGTCGAGGGCCACATCGTCCGCTACCTGAACGTGGAGATGTCAGTCTTCAAGCAAGCGGCGGTGGAGATGATCAAGGCGAAGAGGCCCGTTTGGTTCGGTTGCGACGTCGGCAAGATGATGGAGCGCGACCTGGGGATCCTCGACATGGAGGTCTACGATTACGGCCTGGTCTACGACTCCGAGTTCAAGTCGGACAAGGCAGAGCGCGTGGATTATGGGCAGAGCGTGATGACACACGCAATGGTCCTCACCGGCGTTGATCTCGATGAATCTGGTACACCACGCAAGTGGCGGGTGGAGAACAGTTGGGGTGACAAGCCCGGAGACAAGGGATTCTTCGTCATGAGCGACCGCTGGTTCAACGAATTCATGTACGAAGTAGCGATAGAAAAGCGCTTCCTTGATCCTGAACTCCTGGCGGTACTGGACACAGAGCCGATCAAGCTCCACCCGTGGGACCCGATGGGATCACTGGCGATCGCTTCATAGTGGATTCTGGAGGTATCAGAACACGCTCAGCAGCGGTAGAATGATATTTCGTAACGCCGCTGCTGAGCATTTCTTCGTCTGTGATGATCGACGCTTCCCTTCAACTTCAGATTCCCTGTGGTCTTCCTACCAGGATAGTCAATTTCAAGGGATTTCTTTATACGCTACAGCGAGAAATGCGCGGACCAAGTGATCCCCAAGAGCATGAGGCAGATAGTGAATGAGTATTGTCACGGACAGCGTCTCCTCCTTCTTACGGAAACCGATATGTCAGATAGGACCGCTTGTGTCACGGGATGATCCTGAGATGAGTGAAGGTTGCACAGCAACGATGTCCGCGCCTCCCCAGCCCAGGGGCAGTTCGCTTCCAGGCGGCAACGGCCACACCTGCAAGCACACGGGACGACCTGTAAGAAAGTGCTCTAAGGCAAGCAGAATCGTTTGTTAACAGGCAACAGCAACCATTCTCAGTAGGCACGCGCAAAGTAGGCAAGGCCAACCGCTGGCTTTCCGCAGATGGGGCAAGTGACGCCGTTGGCGCTCCAGCCCTCATTCTCTTCGAGCGGGAAGCAGCGCGCTGAGGCCCTAGTCTCTTCCTTGATCTTCGCTTCGCATTCGGCGGTTCCGCAGTGAGGGATCAGCGCCCACCCATCACTCACGATCTCCTTCAACTCATCGTAGGTCTTCGCGCGGTGCAGGTGGGCATCGCGAAACTCGGTCGCCTGCACAAGCATCTGGTCCTGAATCTCAATTAACAGGTTGTTGATCGTACCTACTATCCCATCCTGAGAGACGGACTGCTTCCTATCTTTGCCCAAGATATCGCGTCGAGCAAGAACCGCTGTACGCGACTCAACATCGCGTGGGCCGATCTCCATCCGCAACGGGACACCGCGCATCTCCCAGTCGTTGAACTTGAAGCCCGGGGTCAACCCCTCACGCTTGTCCACGTGCACGCGGATACCCGCATCAACAATTTCACTTCGTAGCGCCTCAATTGCCTCCATAACGGTATCCTTCTGATCATCGCTTCGCCAGATGGGGACGATCACCACCTGGATCGGGGCAAGGCGTGGAGGCAGACGCAGCCCCTTGTCGTCTCCGTGCGCCATGACGATCCCTCCGACCATACGTGTGCTCATTCCCCACGAGGTGGTGTAGCAGTACTGAAGCTCGTTGCTTTCGTCGAGGAACTTGATGTCGAACGCCTTGGCGAAGTTCTGCCCAAGAAAGTGCGACGTCCCCGACTGCAGCGCCCACGTGTTTCCCATCATCGCCTCGATAGTGTAGGAGGCCTCTGCCCCGGCGAACTTCTCCTGAGAGCTCTTTCGCCCCTTGATGACCGGGATCGCCGCCTCATTGATCGCAAAGTCGGCATAGATGTTCAGCATGCGCATCGTTTCTTCAACCGCTTCTTCCTTGGTGGCGTGCGCGGTGTGGCCTTCCTGCCACAGGAACTCTGTCGTGCGCAGGAACAAGCGCGGGCGCATCTCCCAGCGGACGACGTTCGCCCACTGGTTGATGAGGACTGGAAGATCGCGATAAGAGTGGATCCACTGGGCGTAGGCATACCCAATTACCGTCTCCGAGGTGGGGCGCACGACGAGCGGTTCTTCCAGTTCCTTCCCGCCGCCGTGGGTGACGATCGCGAGTTCCGGGGCGAACCCCTCGACGTGTTCGGCCTCCTTTTTGATGAAGCTCATCGGGATGAACAATGGGAAGTACGCATTCTTGTGGCCAGTCGCCTTGAACCTGCTGTCGAGGCCGGACTGAATCCCTTCCCACAGCTCGTAGCCGTACGGCTTGATGATCATGCATCCGCGCACCGGCGCGTAATCCGCCAGATCGGCCATTTTCACGACGTCATTGTACCAACGAGAGTAGTCCTCACTGCGTGGGGTTACGCGTTGCTCTGCCATAGAATCTTCTCCTCTTTTCCCAAAACTGCCACTAGGATGAAGAGGATAGCTAGATCCCCGCACATCCTTGAGATTTGCTCGCTATAGAAATGCTGCGCTAAGTGTAACCGCTTCGATGATAAACTTAAAAAGGCTCGAACGCCAAGGCTATAGCACAGGGACTGCTTCACCACAAAGGTGTCAAAGAACAAAGCACTTGATCTCGCTTGGTAGCTTGCTGAGATTACACAGCAATCACTGCGTTGACGGCTCATGGATCTCCGGTCTTCATGTCCTTCGCGCCCTTTTGGGTAAGTTCTTGACAGCAGTTGCGCGCGAACCGGAACTGGAGGTGACTGGGTAATAAAGATAGGGGAACTCTGTGGCAAGACTACAGTAAATCTCAAGTTAAAACGTCAGGCGCCGAAAGGCTTCGCTGTCTTGCGAAGGATTGAGCGACACAAGAACGGGACCCCGCTCTGTGGGCCCCGTTCGTGTAACCTCTCTCTACTATCTAGGATCGGAGGTAACAATCCTTCTTCTTGCTCTCGTATACAGACATCCTACCCGATGGTTGCGTGCTGCCTGTGAGAGTGTTGTGTGAAATGTGTGAATCAAATCCCAAACGCGTATAGAACTCCACCAACGGCGAGCCCGAACACGAGATTAAACGCCTTCACGCGCAGCGAATCACTTACCGAGACCGAGAGGAGAGGCAGCATCCCGTGCCCGTCCTGGACAAACGAACTGACGAAAAGGACGGAGAAAGGGATCATGCCGGAGGCGTACATCATCACGAAGATCATGTGCGGCCCCGACTCGGGGATGATCCCCAACAGCCCGGCGGAGATGAAGATCAGCCACATGTGTCCCTGAATGAATGCCTGCACCGTCTCGCGGCTGGGCAGGAACGAGAGGATGAGGAGCACACCGAACGTCCACAGGAATACGCGAACGGTATGACGCCGCAGTATGTGACCAATGATGTGTTCCTTCAGGTAATGCTCCGATCCGGACATGCCAAGGATCGTGCCCAAGCCGAGGAGGATGACAAGGGTAATCCTCATCCAGTCCCATGTCTTGGGCCCGATAATTCCAAGGATTGCGATAACGAGGAGGCCAACCATGAGTAGGAAGAAGAGAATGCGCAGCCTCGTCGGATGGCGCATGTTCTCCTTGAGAAGATTCCATCCGTGCGGCTCAAGCTCATCCAAGTGCACCTGTTGTAGATGACACTCCGCGCACGGAGTTATGTGCATCTTTGCGGCAAGCCAGTCAGAGATCGCTCCGAAGACAATGCCGGCAATGAATAGGCCTCCAAACAGGACTAGAGCTTGCTTTGGGAACTTGGCGAGCATCACGTAGGCCTCATCCCCCGACGTGGCGATCATCCCTCCCACAAGCGCTCCAAACCCGATCAGTCCATGCACGTACATGGAGACGTTCATGAACGCCCCCAGGCAGCCTGGCGTCGAGCCAAGAAAAGACGAAACCACGTATTCACGCCACCTACGGCCGCGCAAGGCGGCGGTCATCCCGCCGCGCGAGCGTACGTTCAGCCAGTCGACAAGGACCATCATCGAGAAGACGAAGATGGTAATCGTCACCGCCTCGCGCAGGACCGCAAGTACTCTCATCTACGCCAGCTTCTCCTTGGGGCGGAACTCCTGGAGCGCTTTGTACAGCTCCGCAGTGTATGTAAGGGCCGGACCGCCACCCATCATCACCGCTACCGCTGCCACTTCCCAGAGTTCCTTCTCAGTCGCTCCTGCGGCAAGGCAGCTCTGGGTGTGCATCCCGATACAGTACTTACAACGAGCGGTAAGAGCCATTCCAAGCGCGATCAGCTCCTTCGTCTTGAGGTCGAGTGCATCCGGCGCAAGCACCTTCTCCATGAACTCCGAGAAACACTTCATCTCCTCTGGGGATTGTTTACGAAGTTCCCCCAGAGAACGCTTCACATCCTGCATCGCTTGTTGCATGTCGCCCATTTGTAAATCCTCCTATAACGGTATTTCAGCCGATTATAGCCGCTATTCCCCGGCCGATTAAAGCGACGATCATGGCAATCCCCGTGGTCGTGGCGAGGACAACCGCCGTCTTCCGCTTTCCGAACTCCCTGATCAACACGGCAATCGTCGCCACGCACGGGATATAGAAGAGCACAAACAGCGTAAATGTCACCATCTGTCCCGCGGAGAGGACACTTCCTACGTCCGTCGTCCCCAACGCCTGGAAGAGCATGATCAGGGTCAATTCCTTCCGGAAGATGCCGAAGATAAGGGTCACCCCAAGGCTTGCCGGTAGACCGAGAGACCAGGTAATCGGAAGGAACATGAGATTGAGGTAGTGATCGATGTGCCCGTACTCAAACAGGCTGAGGAGGATGCTTCCGCCAATCAAGAGAGGCCAGGCAAGGATGATGAACTCGCGCGCTTGGATCCACACCTTGGAGGCGACAACGCGCACAGATGGGACCTTGTACGATGGAATTTCGAGGATCAAACCAGGGGTAACGCGAGGAAAGATCTTGGTCATGATCTTCCCGGCGATCGCAATGACGAAGAGGTTCACGATATAGATGAGGAACGCATACCCTGGGCCAAGGAAGTATCCAACGAGCCCGAGGATAACGATTGTCCGCGCCGAGCAGGGGACCATTACCGAAAGGAGAGCGGTGACGAACCGGTCGCGCGGGGAATCGAGGATGCGCGTCGCCAGGACCGCGGGGACGCTGCACCCGTACCCGAGGATGAAGGGAATCACCGACTTTCCGTGCAGGCCGATCTTGTGCATGAACACGTCCATCAGGTACCCAGCTCTAGGAAGATACCCTATGTCTTCGAGGAGAGCGAGTCCGACCCAGAATGGAATGAGATAGGGAAGGACAATGCCCACCGCTCCGGCGATCCCCTGGATCAACCCTTTTAGGATAGAGAACCAAAGTGTGTTCTGCGGCAGCACCATTGCGAGGGCGTCGATTGACCGGTCGAACAGCGCCATCATCGGCTCCTCCACGAGTGCCCCGATCTTGAACACAACGAAGAATAGACCGTACATGATCGCTCCAAAGAAGATGTAGCCGAACACGCGATGCATGAGGAGGGCATCGATCCGGTCGCGCAGGCCGATCGTTGGCGCACCGATATCGGTCACTTCCTCAAACAGATTCATCGATAGGTGATGTCGTTCCGCGGCGAGGACCTCTTCTCCACCCCGCCCGCGCGACTGTGCGAGCTGTGCGCGCAGCTTGTCCACCAGATCGAACTCGGCAAATCCTCCTTCACGCGCGCGATCGATGAAGAACTGATCCCCCTCCAACAGCTTGATCGCCATCAATCGCGGTGAAAAACCACCGCCACTGAGCTTCAAAGATATATGCTGGGAGATTTGCTCAATAGTCTTCTCTACATCGCTGCTGTACTTGGGGGCAGGAACACCCGGATGCTCCTTGGCTATCGCCATTACACTCGCTGCCGTCCGCTTCACGCCGATTCCCCGTACCGCAACTGCGCTCACCACTGGAACACCGAGCCGCTCGGAGAGCGCATCAACATCGATCTTCAATCCCTTTCGCCTCGCCTCATCCTCCATGTTCAGGCAGACGACAAGTGGGATTCCCATCTCCAGGATCTGCAGCGTAAGCTCAAGGCCACGACTGAGAAGGGAAGCATCGATCACGTTCAACACAGCGTCAAACTCTCCCCCAACGAGGAAATTCCGCGTCTGGGCCTCTGCCTCATCGATCGAAGTAAGGGAGTACGTCCCGGGAAGGTCAACAACCTCAGCACGCTTGCCAGCGATCAGCGCCTCGCTCTTCATGTACTCGACCGTCGTCCCGGGGAGGTTCGACGTGTTCGCCTTGTACCCAACGAGGTGATTGAAGATCGTGCTCTTGCCGCAGTTCGGCTGGCCGACGAGGGCGATGCGGATCATGAACGACCCCGCTTCCTCAATACGGCGTGACAGGACGGTCCGTCCGTCCACAGGGTAATGAGTTTTGCGTTTGGTATCTCCTCGAGCATCTTTTCGGCCGTTGTAAGGCAGCGCGGTGCGGATGAGACGATCTCGAGGAGATCGTTCACCTTCAGCCGCTTGAGGGTGCGGGAGACCCGTTCCGGGTGCTCGATCAAGGGGACCTCACGCAGGTCGATCGTTCGGGCGATCGGTCCCGGAAGCTGTGGCCTTTCGGTTGGAACCTGACTGGAACTTCCTTTCTTCTTGCGGGCCCGTCTCTTCTGGCACGCTGCGCAGTAGCCGAGTAGCTCCAGCTTGACCCCGACAACCTCAAAGCCACGTTCCTCTCCGAGTTTGCGGATCGCATCGACCGGAGGGATCTCGACGACCTTCCCGCAGTCAAGGCAGATCAGGTGATAGTGTTCCTCCAACCGGACCTCGTAGTGGTAGTGATCCTCCCCCAGTTCGCTCGCCTCTACAAGCCCCAGCTCTTCAAGGAGACGCACGGTCCGATAGACAGTGGACAAGCTGATCTTCGGATTCTCCCTCTTAGCGAGTTGATAGATCTCGCTCGCGTCCAGGTGGGCGTTCTCGCTGATGATGTGTAGGAGGAGCTTCCGCTCGGGGGTGATCCTCTTCCCCGCCGCCCGCAGGAACTTCATCGTCTCTGGGATGTTCATTGACCTCACCTTGTTGCAGATGGTTCATACTTGCAAGAAGAAATCTAACAGCCTTTCCCCCCTTTTGTCAAGCACGGGAGAGCGAGAAAGGTGTTGAAGCGACCACTCGTGACGCCAGGCGATCAGGAGCAGAACGGGGGATTAAGAGACCTCACACCTTCTTTTCTTCGTGCTACCGCGTGGGTGCCCCCTGCGCGTCAGTGTCCAACGATTCCCGCTGTTTATGGAGGAGCACTCGCCGCTGAATGGGCAGTGAGTACACTTACTCGTACTCGCGGTACACGTGTCATCGACGGACTCGATGTAGCCGATCCGCGAATAGGTCCAGGAGCATCTGTTCCAATAGCTCGTTGCTTATCTTCAGCCGCCGTGATAGCTCGCTACGCGAGAGGGTATTCCCGTCGGCTATCTGCGACAGCAGGTGCATCAACATCCTCAGAACCCGAGCAGTCGTCCACCCTGATAGATGAGGGTCGCGAACCACCCACCCTAAACCGGTCAGATATGCGGCGCTGAACGCGGTCCACTTGATCCCGTACTCCTGCCGTTGAGCGGCAACAGCGACCATACATGGGATATAGAGCAGGACAAAGACGGTGAACGCCAACGCTGATAGAGGCGTAAACGCCCCTTGCAGGGCGGTGGTCAACGCGGTCTCCTCCTCTTCCTCTTCTTCCCCTATCAGGTTCACGCCGGGAATGATGCTCACCGTCATCTTCACGGTATCTACAGTCGCGTTCCAGAAGCCGGTTGCAATCCCCCCTAGATCCTGCAGGAAAGTCGTTGGTTCCTCTGCTTCCTCCTCTTCTGCACCGCCGACATAGATCTGATTCATCGTGCCGACAACCACCTCCTTAGCGACAAATCCGGTCACGAGCGCACCCGCTGCTTCCCAGTCTCCGAATTCGGCCGGGGCCAATACCGGAGCGATCGCCGCGCTGGCCTTGCCGAACAGGCTGTCGCGTGGGTTCTCCACCCCCAGGGAATACTCATCAAGAACCACAGGACGATAGAAACAGCCATGATGGCCGAGAATGCGGAGCTGAAAACTCTCAACACCAAGCACTACCCTATGTTGAAGGGCCTCAGACCAGCCTACAAGAAATAGTGGGAGAATCAGTCTCTCCAGCAGATACGGACAAGCTACGTCGCTGAATCTCATGTTGCTGTCTACCGCTCCTTCCAACTTTCCGATGCACAACGGCGCAACAACGCTGGCGACCGGCCTTCACTCTTGGTGCTTCTGCAATGGCGATTGATCCTTGCAGACTTAGCACACCCTCTTGCTGTCGCCTGGCTCTCCCCTTGGAAGTTCTTCAAGCATAACGTTAGGTTCCATCCGATCTTGAGGGCGACCCCGCATGTCCAAGACCCGTCCCGCAAGGTGTGCGGAGCCTTGAGTAGGGGCTGTGTCCCAGCTTCTTGCTTTTGTCGTTGCCTGAATATAGACTGCATTCTAATCATGAAGACGAAAGCTGTTGTTGTTCCGCTTGTTCTTCTCCTGTTGTTCAGTCCCCTAATCTCCGCTTCTGCACAACTACTAGACATAGATGATCCAGCTTTGCATCGGGCTGCGATTGGGACCGGTGTGGCCATTGGCATTGCGTTGGACACCTACATCGGATTCATCGCGTTCAGTGATCCGGATGCACCTCTACAACAACAGCTCGCGGTGTTTGTCCCTACGGCTATTGTGGGCATGGCTTCATCGATGCTGACTACAAGTGGATTCTTTCAGATCATGAGTGTAGAAAGCGACAAATGGCTTTCCCTATTTCTCGGCGCGCTTGGCGGGATGGTGGAAGGAGCCATTATCGGCGGGCTGACTGTTGGAACCCTGATGGGTGCAAACTATGCCGTGAATCC